>CAYJJB010000036.1:0-18793 GCA_964370405.1 uncultured Eubacteriales bacterium
AAAACTTGGCTATAAAACTTCAAATTTAGAGGAGGAGTAATATTGAATTTATTAGAAGCAGTAAATTTATTTTCATATGAAAAAATTGTTGCCCCTGATGAAGACAGGGAAATAAGCGGAATATATGCAGGGGATCTTTTAAGCTGGGTAATAGGCAGGGCAAAAGAGGATGATATTTGGTTTACTGTTATGGGAAATGTAAATGCCATAGCGGTGGCTTCTCTTGCTGACTGCACAGCAATAGTGCTTACAGAGGGTTCTCTTTTAGATGATGATGCAAAAGAGAAGGCGATATCTGCTGGAATAAATGTATATAAAACAGATAAAACTACAGCGGCTGCTGTGATAGAGCTTGGAAAGCATTTGGGAATATGAAAGAATATACTTACGATTTTCACATACATTCCTGCCTATCCCCTTGTGGCGACATGGAAATGACACCAAATAATATAGTCAACATGGCAAAAATTATGGAGTGTGACATAATAGCGGTAACAGACCATAACAGTGTGCAAAATGCGAGAGCCTGTATGAAAATAGGAGAGAGCATTGGCGTTACCGTAGTGCCCGGAATGGAGCTTTGCACTATGGAAGAAGCTCATGTGGTATGCCTTTTTTCTACCATTGAGGGTGCAGAAAAGTTTGAAGAATATGTAAAAACGCAGTGCATACCCATGGAAAATGACGAAAGTATTTTTGGCGCACAAGTTATTATGGACGAAGATGATGAGGAAATAGGAAGAGAGAAAAACATGCTTATTAACTCTACTTTTATAAGCGTTAATGATGTGGACGACCTTGTTAAAACTTATGGAGGCGTTGCTTTTCCGGCTCATGTTGACAAAACTTCTTACAGTGTCATTGCAAGTCTTGGTGCAATACCACCTGAGGCTAATTTTTCGTATATTGAAATAACAGCTAAATGCGATGTGCCTGAATTTATGAAACTTCACCCTGAAACTCGGCGAAAAGGAGTGCTTATAAACTCAGATGCGCACTATCTTGAAAATATTTGTGAGAATGGAAGTAAAATTTTTTTACCAGAGTGCAGTGCAAAGGCCGTGGTGGAAAAATTATCACAAGTAAGACATAGCCACATTACATAGTAGTAAAATTTGGCGTAAATACCAGTAATTGTGGTGAAAAATTAATCGGTTTTTTCTGTATGGAAACTAAAGGAAAAAAAGGTGAAAAAATTTGTTATTTTATTATCAAACTTTTAGTTAATTTTCCAAAACAGAATTAAAAATAAAGTGATATTTGATATAATACTTTTTGGTGAAATAGAGATAGAGAGCTAACGAATATAAGATATTTTGTTAGTCTTTTCTAACAATATCTAATATTCACTTTCCTAACAAAAATTTATAGGAGGAAAAATAATGCAAAAGCGTATCAGTAATTTACCATTCATCGACACACCTGAACAAAAAGCTAAACTTTTAGAAGTTATAGACAGGCTAAAAGATGAAAAAGGCGCAGTAATGCCTGTTTTACAAGAAGCACAAGAAATCTACGGTTACTTGCCTATAGAGGTGCAAGATGTAATTGCAAAAGGACTTGGTGTATCACTTGAAGAGGTGTATGGAGTATCAACATTCTACTCACAATTTACACTTACACCAAAAGGACAATACCACATTTCAGTATGTCTTGGAACTGCATGTTATGTTAAAGGTGCAGACAAAATTTTGGACAAGCTTGTTGAAAGACTTGGTATTAAATCAGAAGAATGTACAGAGGATGGAAAATTCTCACTTACAGCATGTCGCTGCATAGGTGCTTGTGGTCTTGCACCTGTATTAACAGTTAATGAAGATGTTTACGGCAGACTTGAAGTAGAAGATGTTGACAAGGTTTTAGAAAAATATATGGCATAATTTATGAGAGAGTTATCACTTAATGTTATGGACGTGGTGCAAAACTGCATAACGGCAAATGCAAGTCTTATAAAAGTTACCATTTCGGAAAGTACCTGCAAAGAAAGTTTGTCTATAATTATTGAAGACAACGGCAAGGGAATGAGTGAGGAACAGGTGAAAAGTGTGATAGACCCATTTTTTACCACAAGAACCACAAGAAAAGTGGGGCTTGGAATACCGCTTTTTAAAATGCAGGCAGAAATGACAGGCGGAAGCCTTGAAGTTTTGTCCGAACTGGGGCAAGGGACAACTGTATGTGCAAAATTTATAACATCTCATATAAATATGTTACCTTTAGGAGATATTAACTCCACGATGTTACCGCTTATTACCGGTAATGAAGAAATAGATTTTATATATAGTCGAAAGTATGAAAACGACAAGGGTGTAAAAGAGTTTACTCTTGATACAAGAGAAATAAGAGAAGTCTTAGACGGTGTATCGTTTAGTACTCCCGATGTAGTTTTGTGGATTAAAGAATTTTTAAACGAAAATACGAATGAATTATATATATAAAAAGCGGTGCCTTGTTACCGCCTAATAATAAGGAGAAAGGGCGGGTTGTATTTTTTAAAATACCGCAACCCGATTATTTAAAGCTTATGAAATCTTTAGCTGAACTAAAAGCAATTAAAGACAAAGCTCGTGCTGCTGTAAGTCTTCGTGAAGGCCAAGAGGGCAAGAGAAGAGTTTTAGTAGGCATGGCAACATGTGGAATAGCAGCAGGCGCACGCCCTGTTTTATCAACAATGGTTGAAGAAGTTGCTAAAAGACAAATTACAGATGTTATCGTAACTCAAACAGGTTGTATAGGCATTTGCCAATATGAGCCAGTTGTAGAAGTTGTTGAATCAAACGGAGAAAAAGTTACTTATGTAAAAATGACTCCTGAAAAAGCAGTTAGAGTAATCAATGACCACGTGGTTAATGGAAATGTGGTTATGGAATACACTATAGGATCTGTTGAAAAATAAAATTAAACGTCGAGAAAGGATGGTATAAACAATATGTTTCGCTCAAATGTATTGGTTTGCGGTGGTACAGGTTGTACTTCATCAAACAGTGAAGTAATAATCACAAAACTGCAAGAAGAAATAAAAGCAAAAGGCCTTGAAAAAGAAGTTAATGTTGTTAGAACAGGCTGTTTTGGACTATGTGCCCTAGGCCCTATTATGATAGTTTATCCTGAAGGATCTTTCTATAGCATGGTTACTCCTGAGGATATTCCTGAAATAGTTGATGAACATCTACTAAAAGGACGTCTTGTAAAAAGACTTCTTTATAAAGAAACAATTATTGATGAAAATACTACAAAATCACTTGAGAGCACACAGTTTTATGAGAAACAACTTCGTATTGCACTTAAAAACTGCGGTGTTATAAACCCTGAAATTATTGATGAGTATATAGCTGTTGACGGTTATGCTGCTTTGGGTAAAGTTTTAACTGAAATGAAACCTGCTGATCTTATTCAAGAGATGCTTGATTCAGGTCTAAGAGGAAGAGGCGGTGCTGGCTTCCCAACAGGTCTAAAATGGAAATTTGCAGCGGCTAATGACGCTGACCAAAAATATGTTTGCTGTAACGCTGACGAGGGTGACCCAGGTGCGTTCATGGACAGATCTATACTTGAAGGTGACCCACATGTATTAATCGAGGCTATGGCTATAGCTGGTTATGCAATTGGCGCTACTCAAGGTTATGTTTATGTTAGAGCAGAGTATCCTATAGCTGTTAAAAGACTTCAAATAGCTATTGACCAAGCAAGAGAATACGGCCTACTTGGTAAAAATATTTTTGATTCAGGATTTGACTTTGACCTAGAAATAAGACTGGGTGCTGGCGCATTCGTGTGCGGTGAAGAAACAGCTCTTATGATTTCTATCGAAGGTAAAAGAGGAGAGCCAAGACCTCGTCCTCCATTCCCAGCTGTTAAAGGTCTATTCCAAAAACCAACTGTTTTAAATAACGTTGAAACATATGCAAATATTCCTCAAATTATTTTAAATGGTGCAAAATGGTTTAAAGATATCGGTACTGAGCGTTCAGCTGGTACAAAAGTTTTCGCTTTAGGTGGAAAAATTAACAACACAGGTCTTGTTGAGGTTCCAATGGGAACAACTTTAAGAGATGTTGTTGAAGTTATAGGCGGCGGTATCCCAGGTGGACACACATTCAAAGCTGCTCAAACAGGTGGACCATCAGGCGGATGTATTCCTGCATCACTAATCGATACAAAAATTGATTATGATAATCTACTTGAAATTGGTTCTATGATGGGTTCTGGTGGACTTATCGTTATGGACGAAACTACATGTATGGTTGACATTGCTAAATTCTTCCTAGACTTTACAGTTGAAGAATCTTGCGGTAAATGTACTCCTTGCCGTGTAGGTACAAGAAGACTTTATGAAATACTAGAGAGAATTACAACAGGTAATGGTTGTTTAGAAGATATAGACAAGCTAAAAGAGCTTAGCTACTATATCAAAGAAAACTCACTTTGTGGACTTGGACAAACTGCTCCAAACCCTGTTTTATCTACTCTACAATACTTTGAAGATGAGTATATAGCACACGTTACAGAAAGCCGTTGCCCTGCAGGCGCATGTAAAGCTCTTACAAACTACTTCGTTGTTGAAGAAAAATGTAAAGGTTGTACTTTGTGTGCACGTAACTGTCCTGTTAATGCTATTGAAGGAAGCGTTAAAGCTCCTCATGTTATCGACAGATCAAAATGTGTCAAATGCGGCGTTTGTGTTGAAAAATGTAGATTTGATGCTATCATTAAGAAATAAGAAAGGAGTATGATTTAAACATGGATATGGTAAATGTTAAAATTAATAATATGGACTACAAAGTTACAGCTGGTTCAACAGTTTTAGAAGCTGCTAGAGAAGCTGGAATTGATATCCCTACACTTTGTTACCTAAAAGATATGAATGAAATCGGTGCTTGCCGTATGTGTATGGTTGAAGTTAAAGGTGCAAGAACTCTAGTTGCTTCTTGTGTTCACCCTGTAAATGAGGGAATGGAAATTCAAACAAACACACCAAAAGTTCAAAAATCAAGAAAAATGACTCTTGAGATGATACTTTCTATCCACAATAAAAAATGCCTAACTTGTGACAGAAGCAACAACTGTGAGCTTCAAACACTTTGTAAAGAGCTAGGCGTTGAAGATGAAACACGTTGGGAGGGCGCTATGCCTGACGTTTCAACTGACACATCTTCAGTTCACCTTGTTAGAGATAATTCAAAATGTATCACATGCCGTCGCTGTGTAGCTGCTTGCCAAAATCAACACGTTTCAGTAATCGGCGCTAACAACAGAGGATTTGACACAACTATTGGTTGTGCTTTTGAAGCAAAACTTGCTGATGTTCCTTGCATTAGCTGTGGACAATGTATCAATGTATGTCCTACAGGCGCATTAAGAGAAAAAGACGATGTTGATAAAGTTTTTGAGGCTATTGCTGATCCTGATAAAATTGTTATCGTTCAAACAGCTCCATCAGTTAGAGCCGCTTTAGGTGAAGACTTTGGTATGCCAATCGGTACAAATGTTGAAGGTAAAATGGTTGCAGCTCTTAGAAGACTTGGTTTTGATAAAGTTTTCGATACAGACTTCGGTGCTGACATGACTATCATGGAAGAAGCTACAGAATTCTTAGACCGTGTACAAAACGGCGGAACACTTCCTATCATTACTTCTTGTTCACCAGGCTGGGTTAAATTCTGCGAGCACTACTATCCTGACTTAATTGATCACCTATCATCATGCAAATCTCCTCAACAAATGACAGGTGCCCTAATTAAAACTTGGTATGCCGAGAAAGAAAATATTGACCCATCAAAAATCGTTTCAGTTTCTATCATGCCTTGTGTTGCTAAGAAATTTGAAATTGGTCGTGATGATCAATCAGCTGCAAAACATTACCCAGACCTTGATTTTGCACTAACAACAAGAGAGCTTGCTAAAATGATTAAAAAAGCTCAACTAAACTTCGATAGACTTCCTGAAGAGAAATTTGACGCGGCTATGGGTGAATCAACCGGTGCGGCTGTTATATTTGGTGCTACAGGTGGTGTTATGGAAGCTGCTCTAAGAACTGCTGCCGATACATTAACAGGCAAAAATCTAGAGAGCATCGACTATAAAGAAGTTAGAGGAACAGAAGGATTTAAAGAGGCTGTATACAATGTAGCTGGACTTGATGTTAAAGTTGCAGTTGTAAGTGGTCTTGACAATGCTAATGAACTTCTTAAGAAAATCAGAGCAGGAGAGGCTGACTATCATATCGTTGAAGTTATGTGCTGCCCAGGCGGTTGCGTAAACGGCGGTGGACAACCTATCCAACCTGCAAATGTAAGAAACTTTGTTGACATCAAAGCTTTAAGAGCATCTGCTTTATATAACCAAGATAAAGACATGCCACTAAGAAAAAGCCATGATAACCCAACAGTTAAAAAATGCTATGATGAATTCCTAGGCAAACCAGGAAGCCATCTATCACATGACTTACTTCACACTTCTTACGTAAAAAGAGGTCACTAATTTTAATAAAAAATCCCTCGTATCCCTTGTGGAAACGAGGGATTTTTAGTATAATTATATGGTAATATGGTTTTAGAGTTATTTTTATAGAAAAATAGGATAATAAAAATGCTGATTTATGTGATTTTAGCGCTTGTTTTAGCGCTTATAATTTGGTTTATGCAATTAGGTTTTAAAATATTTTTGGGCGCAAAGCAGGGTAAACTGCCCAAAAATACAACGGTAATGGTGCTAGGCTCTAAGGTGCATGATGATGGAAACGTGAGTAAAAGTTTAAAAAGACGCCTTGATGTTGCATATGCTTATTTAACTGAAAATCAAACTGCAAATGTGGTACTTACAGGCGGAAAAGGGCATGATGAGCCAATTTCAGAAGCTTTGGCACAAAAAAATTATCTTATAAATTTGGGAATTGATGAAAAAAGAATGATAATTGAGGATAAATCGACCACCACACGGGAAAATATGAAATTTGCACTGCCACTTGTTTTTGACAAAACTATAATAATTGCAACGCAAGACTTTCATATGTATCGCTCATTAAAACTTGCAAAAGATACAGGGTATAAAGCTTTTGCCTTGCCTGCAAAAACGGATAAACTGCCGTTTGTTGCATGTTTTTTTAGAGAACTTTTGGCACTTACTAAATATTATTTAGAAAAAATATTGTTGAGGAAATAGGTGAAACATGAGAATTTTAATTAAAAATGGAAAAATAGTAAATCCGTCAAAAAATCAAAATTTTATAGCTGACATACTTATAGAAGATAGTGTCATTAAAAAAATGGGTGAAAATATTACAGATGAAGCAGATAAAGTAATTAATGCAAAAGGCTTAGTTGTGGCACCTGGTTTAGTTGATATGCATGTGCATTTAAGGGACCCAGGTCTTACTTATAAAGAAGATATAATTACAGGTGCAAATGCAGCCGCCGCAGGTGGAGTTACATCTATTTTATGTATGCCAAACACCTCGCCTGTAATAGATAATGAAGAAGTGATTAATTACATTTTAGAAAAATCAAAGGAAGCAAAATGTAAAATTTATATAAGTGCCACAATAACAAAAGGCATGGACGGTGAAGTTTTGACCGATATGCCTTTGCTAAAAAATGCAGGTGCTATAGCATTTACAGACGACGGAAAGCCTGTGTTTGACACAGAAATTTTACTAAATGCACTAATAAAGGCAAAGGAAATGGGAGTAAAAATAGTGTCCCACTGTGAAGACCCATATCTTGCAAAAGAGTGGTATCTAAGCGAGGGCGAAGTGTCAAAAAAAATGGGCTTAAAAGGTGTAAACCGTGCCTGCGAAGACAGCTCTACTGCAAAAGAAATAGCCATTGCTATGGCGGTAGATGCGCCACTTCATATATGCCATGTAAGCACTAAGGGCAGTGCGAAAATTATAGAAGATGCAAGAAAAAATGGTGGAAAAATTACAGCGGAAACTGCACCGCACTATTTAATGCTTACTGACAATGAACTTTTAAAAGAAGATGCGACTTATAGAATGAACCCACCGCTTAGGACTAAAGAAGACTGTAATGCGCTAATAAAAGCGATAAAAGATGGTGTTATAGAGGTAATAGCAACAGACCACGCACCACATTCTAAGGAAGAAAAAGCTGATTTTTTAAAAGCGCCAAACGGGTGTATAGGCATGGAAACCTCGCTTTCTGCAAGCTATACTGCACTTGTAGATGGCGGCCATATAAGTCTTGATAAACTAGTAGAGCTTATGAGTGTAAATCCTGCTAAAATTATAGGAATAGATGCAGGTGTTTTAGAAGAAGGTAAAAGTGCCGATATTGTGATATTTGACCCTGATGAAGAGTGGACAGTAGATGAAAACAAACTGCATGGGAAAAGTAAAAATGCAATATTTAAAGGTGTAAAATTAAAATCAAAAGTAAAATACACTTTCTTAAATGGTGAAATTGTATTTGAAGATAAATAATGAAAAGGTAGGTAAAAATTATGTCAATGGATAAAATGATTAAGGGTATAGTAAAAATGCAAAACCCAACAGTAGCAGGGCTTGACCCAAAACTTGAGTTTATTCCAAATTATATAAAAGAAGAAGCTTTTAATAAGTATGGTAAAAATTTTGAAGGTGCGGCTGCCGCTCTTTTAGAATATAACAAAGGACTTATTGATGAGCTTTGCGACATAGTGCCAGCGGTTAAACCTCAGGCGGCATATTATGAAATGTATGGCTGGCAAGGTGTGAAAGCGCTTAATGACACCATAGCTTACGCAAAAGAAAAAGGCATGTTTGTGATGACTGACGGAAAAAGAAATGACATAGGTCCTACAATGACAGCATACGCAACAGCTCATTTGGGTGTAACTGATGTGGAGGGCGAGGAGCTTTCTGCTTTTGGTGCAGATGCACTCACTGTTAATGCTTATCTTGGAACAGATGGAATTAAACCACTAACTGAAATATGCCAAAAGTATGACAAAGGTATATTTGTTCTTGTAAAAACGTCTAACCCATCATCGGGTGAACTTCAGGACATAATGACAGTAAATGGCAAAAGTGTTTATGAAACCATGGCAGACATGTGCGAAATTTGGGGCGAGTCTGTGCCGGGCAAATTTGGTTACTCTGGCGTTGGTGCTGTTGTGGGCGCAACTTATCCAAAACAACTAGAAGAACTAAGAGCAAAAATGCCACGCACCTTTTTCCTTGTTCCAGGTTATGGTGCACAAGGCGGCGCAGCGGATGACATAGCTCCTGCATTTGACAGAAACGGACTTGGTGCAATAGTTAATTCATCAAGAGCAATAATGTGCGCATGGCAAAAAGAAAACTGCACCGAGACAGACTACGCAAAAGCAGCAAGAAGAGAAGCCATAAGAATGAGAGATGAAATTATGGCGAAAATAGGGAGAATAGTAGTTTAGAATGGATAGTGGATAGTTGTGGTGAAAAATGCAGAGCGTTTTTTTATAATAAAAGCACGACGAAGTCGTGAACCCTCACTTTCAACTCTCAACTCTCAACTAAAAAAAGGAGGATTTTATGTGTCAGAAAACATATGATGTAAAAACCTGTAAAATAATATCCAAAAAAGAAATAGCAGAAGGTATGTTTGATATAACTGTGTTTTATCCTGAATTTGCAGAAATGGCAAAGGCGGGGCAATTTGCACATATTCTTGTGCCGTCAAAAACACTTAGACGACCAATTTCTATTTGTGATATAGATAAAGAAAAAGGTACATTAAGGCTGGTTTTTCAAATTAGAGGCGAGGGAACAGCGCTTTTATCGCAGTGTGAAGAGCAAACTTTTCTAAATATAATTGCGCCTTTAGGAAATGGTTTTAATTTGATTGATAAAAATAAAAAAGCCCTGTTTGTAGGTGGCGGAATAGGAGTTCCACCGCTTTTAGCTGCGGCGAAACATTTTGGAGAAAATGCGACAGTTGTTTTAGGTTTTAGGGACAAGCAGTCAGTTATTTTAGAAGACGATTTTAAGAAAACTGGTGCAAGGGTATTAATTACAACTGATGACGGTTCTTATGGCCATCATGGCTTAGTTACAGATTTAATTAAAGATTTAGAATATGACATAGCATATGCCTGTGGCCCTCACCCTATGCTTAAGGCTGTTAAATTTGAGGCAGATAAAAAAGGTGCGATGTGCCAGCTTTCTTTAGAGGAAAGAATGGCATGTGGCGTGGGCGCTTGCCTTGGCTGTGCTTGCAAACTAAAAGATGAAGACGGAAATGAATACTATGGACATGTCTGCAAAGACGGCCCTGTGTTTGATGCCGACAATATAGTGTTTTAAGAGGGAGGAACAAAAATGGCTAATTTATCAGTAAATGTTGCAGGAGTAGATTTTAAAAACCCAATAATACCAGCTTCTGGCACATTTGGTTTTGGAAAAGAATACGCAAAACTCTATCCACTTAGCACTTTAGGCGGAATATCTTGTAAAGGCATTACCTTAGAAAAAAGGCAAGGAAATCCACCTCCAAGAGTAACAGAAACACCTGGCGGCATGCTAAATGCGGTCGGACTTCAAAATCCAGGTGTAGAATATTTTATAGAAAACGAACTGCCTTGGCTTAAAAAACAAGACACAAAAATAATTGCAAACCTTGCCGGAAGTAGCTCAGACGACTACTTTGAAATGGCAAGAATTTTAGATAGCTCTGATATAGACATGATAGAGCTTAATATATCCTGCCCAAATGTAAAATCAGGTGGAGTACAGTTTGGCACCACAGTAGAGGGCGTTACAGAAATTACAAGTGGAGTAAGAAAAAACACAAAAAAACCTTTAATGGTAAAGCTTTCTCCAAATGTTACTGACATAGCGCAAATGGCACAGGCAGCAGAAAGTGCAGGCGCTGATGCAATTTCTATGATAAATACACTTACTGGAATGCGCATAGATATAAATACTGGTAGACCTATAATAAGAAATAATATAGGTGGACTTTCAGGTCCTGCGGTATTGCCTGTTGCAATTAGAATGGTGTGGCAGGTAGCAAGCAAGGTTAAAATTCCTGTTGTTGGAATGGGCGGAATTTCTACTTGGCAAGATGCAATAGAAATGCTACTAGCTGGTGCGACGGCTCTTCAAATAGGCACAGTTTTATTCACAGACCCTTATGCGCCTATAAAAATTTTAGAGGGAATTAAAGCTTATATGGATAAAAACGGAATTAAATCGCTCAGTGAAATTACAGGAGGCATAAAGCCATGGTAACAAAAATTTATCTGATAAGACACTGCCAAACCGAGGGTAACTCTAAGGGTGTTATGCAAGGGCGACTAGATACAGACCCTAGCGAAGTTGGAATTTTTCAGCTGGGACTACTGGCGGGTTACATGAAAGATAAAAAGCTTGATAAAATATATTCAAGTAGTTTAGGCAGGGCGAAAAAAACTGCTGAGGCAATTAATATGTTTTACGGTTTTGATGTGGTAGAGGACGAGAGAATAGCCGAGGTGAACCTTGGTGATTTAGAGGGTAAACTCATGACAGACATAGCAAAAACAACTCCTGAATTTGCTATAGGCTGGAAAAAACATCCACATAAATTAAAAGCGCCAAACGGCGAAACCATGGAAGACGTTTATAATAGAATGAGAGATGCCTTTTTGGATTTAGCAGAGCAAAACAAGGGCAAAACCATAGCTCTTGTATCTCACGGCTGCGCAATACAAAACCTCATGTGTTACTGCTTAGGAAAAGATATTGAAGAACTTTTAACAGTGGAGCTTGGAGCTAATACCTCGATAAATGAGATAGAAGTAGGCGAAAACGGCGAAATTTGTGTTTTAAATCATAATTTATCAGAGCATATACCTGAGAGCATGCACAAGAAAGTAGGGAGAGTTTTTCAATGATAATACTTTCTGTAGATTTGGGAAAAGCAAGAACTGGTACGGCGGTTTGCGACAATAGTGAAATTATTGCATCGCCCTTAGAAGTTATAAAAGAACATAATAAGGAAAAATTAATAATAAAAATTACAGAGCTGTGCGTTCAAAGAAATGCACAGCTTATTGTACTTGGTCTTCCAAAAAACATGGACGGCACAGAGGGTGAAAGTGCTGTAAACGCAAGAGAATTTGGCAAAATGCTGTCTGAACACGCAAAACTGCCCGTGGAATTTATTGACGAAAGAGGCACTACAATTACTGCACATAATTTTTTAAACACGACAAACACAAGAGGCAAAAACAGAAAACAAGTGGTGGATGCTGTGGCAGCTACAATAATTTTAGAAGATTATTTAAGACTTAGGAGAAATAAAAATGGGTAAATTTGACGGTTTTTTATTTTGCAGTGACTATGATGGTACGCTTGCAGATTATAAGGGCAATATACCACAAAATAATTTAGATGCAATTAAATATTTTCAAGAAAATGGTGGAGTATTTACTGTGGTAACAGGTAGAACTTGTGAGTATCTATTAAAAGTAGCAAAAAAAGTACAGCCAAAAACTCACGTAATAACTTGTAATGGTGCGGTTTTATTTGATTGGAAGAAAGAAGAAATACTTGAAAGTGTGTATGTTGAGGGTTTTGATGACAGTATTTGTGACTTCTTTTTTGATGAATTGAAGCAGTGTAATTCCTTTGCAAGTGTAGGGGTTGACAATGTAATTACTTTGTATGTGAAAAATGCCTATGTTGGATATAACTGGGGCTGTGTGATTAAAGAGGTAAGTTGTGCCAATGATATGAAAGAAGATATTAAAAATACAACTGAGAAAATTCAAAGATTTTTTGTAATGCAAAGTGAAGAAGACACCGAAGCTGTAAATTTGGCACTTATAAAAAAGTATGGTGATAAATATCAAATACTTAAAAGCTGGAGTGAGGGTATAGAAATTTTGCCGCTAGATGTATCAAAAGGCAGTATGGTAACTACACTTATTAAAAGAGAAAAATTAAATATACACACCCTTGTTTGTGCTGGCGACTTTTTTAATGATATATCAATGTTTAAAATTGCAGATTACTCCTTTGTGGATAAAAATTCCCCAGAGGAAGTAAAAGGATATGCAGATTACAGTGATACCCCATGCGAAGACGGAATAATTGCAAATGCAGTCAATATGATTGAAAAAATGGTAGACAATAAATAAAAAATAAGCTATAATTAATTTAAATTTGTTAATATTTCAAGGAGGTTCATCGTGAGCGAATATATAATAATTGCAGATTCTACAACGGATTTATCTGCTGACATGGAAAAAAAATTAGGCATAATAACATTACCGCTTTCCTTTACTATTGGAGGAAAAACATATAAAAACTACTTAGATGGAAGTGAAATGACCAATAAAGTTTTTTATTCAAAGCTTAGAAATGGCGAAATGTCAAGCACTTCACAGTTAAATCCTGATGATTTTACTGAGGCATTTGAAGCAGCGTTTAAAGAGGGTAAAGATGTTTTGTATATTGGTTTCTCATCGGGATTAAGCGGAACTTACCAAAGCGCTAACATAGCAAAAGCAGATTTGGAAGGAAAATATCCTGATAGAAAACTTTACTGCATAGATTCACGTGCGGCTTCTATGGGGCAAGGTCTTTTAGTGTATGAAGCAGTAGCAAGAAAAAATAAGGGTCTTAGCATTGACGAGCTTAAAGCTTGGGTTGATGAAAATATATTAAAGCTTTGCCACTGGTTTACAGTTGATGATTTGCACCATTTAAAAAGAGGTGGCAGAGTATCAGCGGCTGCAGCAGTAGTTGGAACAATGCTTGGCATTAAACCTGTTTTGCATGTTGATAATGAAGGACGACTTATTCCTGTAACAAAAATAAGAGGAAGAAAACCTTCTCTTGATGCATTAGTTGCGCAAATTGAAAAGACAGCAATAAATGCAAAAGAGCAAACAATGTTCATAAGTCATGTCGACTGCTTAGAAGATGCAAATTATGTTGAAAAACTAATTAAAGATAAATTTAAATGCAAAACTGTCATCAATGAAATAGGTCCTGTAATAGGTGCCCACGCAGGCCCTGGAACAATTGCACTGTTCTTTTTTGGTAATGAGAGATAAAACAAATAGATTTTTACAATTTATGTATAGTTAATTTACATGAATTGATTAAATATCAAGATATAATTATTGTAAAATTTGATGATGTTTTTCTTTTGAGAGGAGAAAATGAATTATGAGCAAAGTAGTATCAATTGCTGTTATCGGATACGGCGGAATGGGTGGCTGGCACACTCGTTACTTACAACAAATTCCAGAAGTTAAATTAGCAGGTGTTTATGACATTAAGGCTGAAAGAAACGAAGCTGCTGTTGAGGCAGGCATTAAAGCTTATGGTACACTTGAAGAGCTTTTAGCTGATGAGAGCATAGATGTAGTAACTGTTGCAATACCAAATGATGTGCATGAAGAAGTTGTTATAAAAGCTTTAGCGGCAGGTAAAAATGTAGTTTGCGAAAAACCTGTTACAATGAGCACAGAAGTTTTAGAGAAAATGATAGAAGCAGCTAATAAATATGGCAAAATTTTCACAGTCCACCAAAACAGACGTTGGGACGAGGACTATCTTGTTGCTAAGAAAATTTATGAAGCAAATGATATGGGCAGAATTTTCAATATAGAATCAAGAGTTCACGGCTCAAGAGGTATTCCAGGTGACTGGAGAAACACAATTGCTCAAGGTGGAGGAATGGTTTTAGACTGGGGCGTTCATCTACTTGACCAAATGAATATGATGATAGGCAAAATGCCTATATCAGTTTATGCTCAACTTTCAAATGTAACAAATGAAGAAGTTGATGACGGATTTAAAGCGCTGTTTACATTTGAAGATGGACTTACTTTCCATGTAGAAGTTGGTACAAGCAACTTTATTAATCTTCCAAGATGGTACATTCAAGGCTTAAACGGTACATCTGTAATAGAAGACTGGGATATAAACGGTAAATCTGTAATTGCAACTACAACAGCAAAACACGACGCTGTGCCAATTATAACAGCGGCAGGTCTTACAAAAACAATGGCACCAAGAACACCTGATACAATAAAAGAAGTGCCACTTGAAAGAATAAATAGCGACATTAAAGATTACTATAGAAACATAGCAAAATCTGTAAATGGCGAAGAAAAACCACTAATTACGCATGACGAGCAAAGACAGCTTATGAAACTTATGGAAGCTATTTTTGAGTCTGCAGAGAAAAACCAAGTAGTTTATTTTTAATAATAAATAGCAAAATCATAAGAAGCTGTGACGATTCGTCACAGCTTCTTACTGCCCAAAAACCCGCAAACGCAAAAAATCAGCCAGCTTGGCTCATTTTTTGCTTACTGCGTCACAAACACCTAGCCTGACCGATGCAATCCAAACCCGCCCCAAACAAGCATCTTTTGCCCATAAACTATGTTAGCCAAATTTGCAATACGAAAGTATTGCTTCATTTGACTGCCTTGCTTATGAACAAAAATCTACTCATTTTGGGTCGAAGATTTCTAAAGAGCTGTGTGGGTTTTATAAGAAGGAAAAGCCTTACAGTAATGCTTCCGCCTTGCAAAAGGCTTTGACACAAATAGAAAGCCCACACGGCTCTTTAGAAACGGGTTTGGATTGCATCGGTCAGGCTCAATTTCCCTCATATACCTTTGTATTACTTGGTCATTTTAGTGCATTTGTTCCTTGTCTTGCAGATTTTTGGAAAGTACGGCTGCGTGCACAAAAAAGTATGACTTTTTTGACACACAGAAGCTGTGACGATTAGTCACAGCTTCTTACCATTTACTCTGGAAGTAAAACCGATTTTGGGTTTATATATGAGCCATCTTTTTTTACCTCTAAATGAAGATGAGTGGAATTTGCCTCAAGTGGAACAGTTGAAACAGAGCCTAGAGTAGTGGCGCTTGATACTACATCACCCACGGCTACAAGTGCTGTATCCCCAAGTCCACAGTAATAAAAATCATACTGACCATGCTCTACTACCACAACATTTCCTAGCAGTAAATCGCTGTAAACCTCGGTTACAACTCCATTATTACACGCAAAAACAGGGTCGCCTATATTTGCTTGAAAATCCATTCCGTTGTGTGTTCTCCAGTCTTTCATGGTGTCATTATAAACTAAGTTTCCATCACTAAAAACAGCACTAATATTTCCTGCTTGAATGGGTAAAGTGTAATCTGAGTTTAAAGTATAGGGAACTGCGTTTGCAGTGTCTGTTTCAGGCTCTACCGTGTCAGGTGCTGGTGTAGAAGCTACAACAGGTGCCTGAGTTTCTTGCTGTGAAGCAGGCGTTTGCGTAGGTGCTAAGGTAGGGCTTGGAGTAGGCTGTGCAGTTGGAAGTGGAGTGTTTTTTGGCGCTGATGGGTCTGTGTCTTCATCTTCGTTGTTGTTTTGAGAAATTTGCTGGGGAGTAGCAATGTCTGACATATATGTGCTTACACCTGTGTAAGTACCAAATGCGGCTATTCCCACAGCCATAAGACACACAGCCAGTGCAAGGTACAAGCTTCTTTTTTCTTTTAAATTCTTCATGATGATACCACCTTTGTAAATTTTCAAACTAAAAATTTTTTTATTCAAAAGTATTTTTTCCGATATAAAGTGATTTATCCAAATTAAATTAAAAAAGAAAAAGAAAAAAAGAAAACACCCATTGCGGTTGGGCGCTTTCTTAGTTAGGGGTTTTATTTGAGGAGGGTAGAACATGTACCAAAAAGGTGCGGTTCCTTTTAAGTACACTTATATTATAACTCACTTATTTTTTTAGTTGTTAATATGCTATGAATAAACATTAAAGAAATTGAGTGAAAATTATTAACAATTAAAAATTATCAATAATATCTTATAACAGATACAACTTTACCTAAAATTTGAACATCTTTAGAATAAATTGGCTCAAACTCTTCATTCTCAGGTTGAAGCCTAATTACGTCTTTTTCTTTATAATATGTTTTAACAGTTGCCTCTTCATCTATCATGGCAACCACTATTTGCGAGTTTTGCGCAACATTTGATTTTTGTGCAATAACATAATCGCCATCTAAAATTCCAGCATCTTTCATACTATACCCTTTTACATGAAGAGCAAATAGTTCATGTCCACTGTTGTTTTCAGTAAAAGGAATATATCCCACAATGTCTTCCACAGCAAGTATAGGCGCACCAGCTGTAACAGTGCCCAAAATAGGAACCTGAGTTACGCTAGAAGCTCCTGTGACCACCACGCTTCTATTTTTACCATTATCCCTTTGTATATAACCCAGTTTTTCAAGAGTTTTTAAATGGTTGTGTACAGTAGATGTAGAAGAAAGACCTGTCGCAAAACAAATCTCCCTAACTGTAGGCGGCACACCGCTCATACCAGCTTCTCTTAAAAAATCATAAACTTTCTTCTGACTATCAGTCAAATTTTTCATATATAAAACACTCCATTTAGTTTACTTTACTTATTTCAATTAGTATAACATACTATATGTAAAAAAGCAAACAAATGTTTGCCTATCAAATTGCCCTAAAACATCCCTCATATACCCTTGTATTATTCGGGCGTTATATGGCATTTGTTCCTTGTCTTGCAACTTTTATGACAATCTGATTGATTGCTCTAAAATCCATAAGTGCACAAAAAAAGAAATCCAACCAGAATAAACTGATTGGATTTTTTGGTGACCCATCGGAGATTTGAACTCCGGACACCCTGATTAAAAGTCAGGTGCTCTGCCGGCTGAGCTAATGAGTCGTATTAAGTTTTAGTGCTTAGCTGTTTTGTTACAGCTTAGATAGTATACCAAGATAAAAGCAATTTGTCAACACCTAAACTGAAAAATAAATAAGTTTGTCTATTTCTGCATTATTTTACCCCAAAAACATGAAAAAATTCAGTAAAATTAATATAATTATTAATCTGATTGACAGCTTAATTTGAATAAGGTATAATATTTTCTATTGATATTTTAATTTTAGGTAAATTAAGAGGTGGAGTTAATATGATAAGAATTATTACGGATAGCTCATGCGACATAGATAGGGATACACTTAAGCAACTTGATGTTGAAATTATTCCTATTCAAGTTCATTTTGATGATGAAAGTTTTACGCCCGGAGTAAATTTGACAAATGAAAAGTTTTATAGCAAACTTGAAATGGCGGAAAAACTTCCAACTACTACACAAATTACTCCAATGACTTTTGAAGAAGAGTTTTCAAAATATATAGAAGACGGCGATGATATAGTAGGACTATTTATTTCAAAAGAGCTTAGTGGTACTTATAATAACGCTGTAAATATGGCAAACAAAATTGATGAAACACGTATACATATAGTTGATACAAACAACACAACATTTGGCCTTGCAATTTTAATTTATGAAGCAGTAAAAATGCGAGAGGAAGGAAAAACAGCCAAAGAAATAGCAAAGAGAATTACAGAAATTGTTCCAAGGATAGAGCTTTATGCAGGAATTAACACACTTAAATTCTTGAAAATGGGAGGAAGGCTTTCAAGCGCTGTTGCTTTTGTTGGAGGAGTGCTAGGAATTTGTCCTATAATTTCTGTAAAAGATGGCAAAGTAGTAGTGGTTGGAAAGGCAAGAGGTAAATCTGCCGTTTTGACTCAAATTGAGGAACTTGTCAAGAAAAGTGGAGTGTCGGCAGATTTTTGCATGACATTTGGCCATAGCAACGTACCTGAAAGTGCGAAGCTTTTACAAAAGACACTTAAAAGTCATGTTTCAAGCAAAGAAGTACATAGGCTTGAAATAGGCCCTGTAATTGGAACTCACACAGGTCCTGGCGCATACGGAATAGCATTTGTTAGAAAATGAGATTAATTAA
>CAYJJB010000037.1:0-18428 GCA_964370405.1 uncultured Eubacteriales bacterium
TATTACTCCTCTTTTCCACAGCATTTTTTATATTTTTTTCCGCTTCCACAGGGGCAAAACTCGTTTCTGCCTACTTTTTGTGTGTTTCTTACCGTTGTATTATTTGTTCCGGGTTCGCTGGCACCTGTTGCAGAGGTTTCTTTTGCAACGGCTTCTCTTTTTGGAGCTTCTTTAGTTCTTAAACGGAAAGTCATAAGCATTTTACCTGTGTTTTCCCTAATGTTTTCTATCATTTGGTCAAACATGTCAAAGCCCTCTGTTCTGTATTCTATTACAGGGTCTTTTTGTCCGTATGCTCTCATTCTTATTCCGTGCTGAAGCTCGCTCATTGCGTCAATGTGGTCCATCCACTGGGTGTCAACATTTTTTAGTAGCACCATGCGCTCTACTTCTCTCATGGTTTGCTCTGTATAAGCTTCTTCTTTTTCTTTATAAATCTTAAGCGCTTTTTCTTTTAGCACATTTGATACATCACTTTGCTCTAAGTCTTCTAAATCCGCAGATTTATAATGCAAATCATCAGGAGTTAAAAGCCAGCCCATATAGTGACCTCTAAGGCTTGCAATGTCCCAATCATCTTTTATAGTATTTTTTGGCAAAAATAGCTCTACATTGCTATCAATTGAGTCTTCTATCATTTTTATTACTTGTTCTTTAACATTTTCGCCATTTAGCACTTTGTTTCTTTGGTCATAAATTATTTCACGTTGCCTGTTCATTACATCGTCATATTGAAGAACACTTTTTCTTATGCCAAAGTTTCTTCCTTCAACTTTTTTCTGTGCATTTTCTATGGTATTTGAAATTATGCCAACATCAAGCGGAATATTTTCATCCATGTTCATTCTGTCCATTACCATGCTTATTCTGTCACCGCCGAAAAGACGCATTAAATCGTCTTCAAGAGAGATGTAAAAACGGCTTTTACCTGGGTCGCCTTGTCTACCAGAACGGCCTCTTAACTGATTATCAATTCTTCGTGACTCATGGCGCTCTGTGCCTATGATATAAAGACCGCCTGCAGCCTTTACAAGTTCGGCTTCTTTTTCTATTTCAGGTCTAAATTCATCTTTAAGCTGTGAAAAAGTTTTGCGCACATTTAAAATTTCTTCATTATCTGTTTCGTTGTGTCCTGTTGCCTCTTCTAACAGCTCATGCTCTATTCCCATGCTTCTCATTTTTGAAAGTGCCATAAAGTCTAAGTTACCGCCAAGTTTAATGTCGGTACCTCTACCTGCCATGTTGGTGGCTATTGTAACAGCGCCTTTTTTACCTGCTTGGGCAATAATTTCTGCTTCTTTTTCATGGTATTTCGCATTCAAAACTTCATGCGGAACACCTTTTTTCTTAAGCATTTTACTAATAAGTTCTGATTTTTCTATGGTTACAGTACCCACAAGTATTGGTTGTCCTTTTTGGTGGTGAAGTTCAATGTCTTCAATTACCGCATTAAGTTTTGCTTTTTCTGTTTTATAAACTAAATCTCTGCAGTCTTCACGCACCATAGGTCTGTTTGTTGGAATTTCCACAACGTCCAGTTTGTAAATTTCTGAAAACTCTGCTTCTTCTGTCATTGCTGTACCTGTCATACCTGAAAGTTTTCTGTACAGTCTAAAGTAGTTTTGGAAAGTAATGGTTGCAAGTGTGCGGCTTTCATGCGCAACTTTTACGTTTTCTTTTGCTTCTATCGCTTGGTGAAGACCCTCGCTGTAGCGTCTACCATACATTAGTCTTCCCGTAAATTCATCAACAATGATAACCTCGCCATCTTTTACGACATAGTTTATATCTCTTAACATATTTCCATAAGCTTTAATTGCTTGGTTTATGTGGTGATGTATTGTTACATTGTCAGGGTCTGTAAGATTTTCAAGTGAAAAGAAAGCCTCAGCTTTTTTAATTCCTCTTTTTGTAAGAGAAGAAGACTTTGCTTTTTCGTTTACTATATAGTCATATTCATCATATATTTCGTCATTGTCTTGTTTTTCGTCGGTTTCGGCAACTCTTACAGACTTTAAAGTTCTGGCAAAAGAGTTTGCTTGCTTATATAAATCAGTAGATTTTTCGCCTTGTCCTGAAATTATAAGCGGAGTTCTTGCCTCGTCAATTAAAATGGAGTCCACCTCATCCACTATGGCAAAAACATGCTCTCTTTGCACTTTTCTTTCTTTATAAAGCACCATGTTATCCCTTAGATAATCAAAGCCAAACTCGTTATTTGTTCCGTATGTGATGTCACATTTATATGACTTTCTTCTCTCGTCATTTTGAAGACCAGTATAAATTGTGCCAACGCTAAGACCCATGTATCTATAAATTTTGCCATTCCACTCAGCATCACGTTTTGCAAGGTATTCATTTACAGTGACAACATGCACGCCTTCACCTGATAATGCGTTTAAATATGCGCAAAGAGCAGAGGTAAGCGTTTTACCCTCACCAGTTTTCATTTCACTAATTCTTCCTTGGTGCAAAATAATTGCGCCCTGCACCTGCACCCTATATGGGCGCTCGCCTATAACTCTCCATGAAGCTTCAGAACATGCGGCAAAGGCATCTGGCAAAATGTCGTCCAAAGTTTCGCCTTTAGAAAGCCTTTCTTTAAGTACGGCTGTTTGCCCTCTAAGTTCGCTGTCACTCATTTTTTTATATTTATCTGCCAAAGAGAAAACCTCGTTTACCTTTGACTCTATTCGTTTAAGCTCTTTTTTGCTGTAGTTTCCAAAAAATGCATTTAATATGCCCATATATTCACATACCTCTCATCAAATTTGCGTTTCTACCCTTTAATATACCATTAATTTTAGATAAATACAAGAAAACACTATTCATATTTACAAAGATTTAATATTGAAATGCGTAATTTTTTAAAATCTACTTGTAACTTAGTTTATAAAATGGTAAAATTTTAGATGTTTATAGAAAAGAGGTAAAAAAATGTCACAAAACATTAAGTCAGCACAAAAACTTGGAGAAGCTAAAATGCTTCCATTAATACTTACCATGTCGCTTCCTGTCATGTTTTCCATGATGATACAAGCACTTTACAATATTGTGGACAGCTATTTTGTGTCGCAGTACAGTACAGAGGCACTGGCGGCGGTGTCGCTTGCCTTTCCCATACAAAACTTAATTATTGCCTTTGCTGTAGGTACTGCAGTGGGCGTTGGTTCTTTAATTTCAAGAAAACTAGGCGAGGGCAATGTAAAATATGCCCAAAAAGCCGCAACTCACGGCCTTTTATTAAGTGTATTAAGCTGGGTGTTATTTTTAGTATTTAGCCTTGTCGCATGCGAAGCGTTTTTTAGGCTTTATGAAAGTAATGAAGAGATTATTTCTATGGGAACATCTTATCTTTCAATAGTCACAATGTTCTCTTTTGGCTCATTTATTCAAATTTCTTTTGAGAAAATTTTACAGTCTACAGGTAACATGATGGTGCCAACTTTAATTCAAATTTTAGGCGCTGGAATAAACATTGCACTTGACCCTGTGTTTATTTTTGGCTATTTTGGTATTCCAGCAATGGGCGCAACTGGTGCGGCTATTGCAACAGTGGCAGGTCAAATTATTGCAGGATTTACAGTAATGATAGTTGTATTTGCTAAAAAAGACGGACTAAAACCACAGTTTAAAAACTTTAAACCAAGTGGCAAAATTATTAAAGACATATATTCAGTTGGCATACCCTCAATTATAATGCAAGCAATAGGCACTATAATGACTATGGGACTAAACTTTATACTTGCAGGTTTTTCTGCCGCCGCCTACACAGTTTGCGGAATTTTAATTAAACTGCAGTCTTTTGTTTTTATGCCAATTTTTGGATTATCAAGCGGGCTTATGCCAATATTTGGATATAACTATGGTGCAAAAAATAAAAAAAGACTTATGTCTTGTCTAAAAATAGGTTGTGTTGTTGCGCTTATAATTAATATAAGCGGAACACTTGCATTTATGCTGTTTCCAGAGCCTCTTTTGGGCATATTTAACCCAACACCAGAAATAATTGAAATAGGCATTCCTGCAATGCGAATTTTCTCAAGCGGATTTTTCCTAGCTGCCATGGGTATAACAATATCAACACTTTTCCAAGCGGTTGGCAAAGGAATGTATAGCCTGTTTAACTCTGTTTTAAGGCAACTTGTGGTTTTGCTTCCTGTTGCATATGTTTTATCTCATGTAAGCATTTTTGCACTGTGGTTTGCTTTCCCAATAAGCGAAGTTGTCTGTATGATTTACATATTTATAATGTTCTTTAGACTTTATCATAACAAAATAAAACATTTGTAAGGTGAAACAGTGAAGCTTATTTTAAAAAAATACTCTGTATTTATAATTATATTTTTACTTATATCTCTTGTACTCGTGTTGTATTTTTTTACTAAATCACCTGTAAAATATGAGCTTACGACTTTTTCTATGGGCTCTTATGTTACACAGAGTGTGTACGATAAAGAGGATGTTATGGCGCAGGTGAGCACGGCAATAAATGATTTAGAAAAAGAAATATCTTGGCGGATAGAGGGCAGTGATGTCTATAAAATTAACGAGGTTAGTGGTGCCGTAGCCGCATCAAAACAAAGCCTTGATTTAATTAATTTATGCTATGAAGTATCAAGTGTATCGGACGGTGCATTTGATATAAGCATAGCGCCTTTAAGTCTTTTGTGGAACTTTGATAACTTTCCTACCTCGCCGCCTAAGGACAGCGACATAAAAGAAATGCTGTCTTTTGTAGATTATGAAAATATAGTTTTAGATGATGAGAAAGTAAAACTTCTAAATGGTGCGCAAATTGACCTTGGTGCTGTAGGAAAAGGTGCGGCATGTGATACTGCAGTGAATATATATAAAGAAAACGGTGTAAATTCTGCCATAATAGCAGTTGGCGGAAGCGTTGCGACCTTAGGGCAAAACCCTGTGGCAGATAAATGGAATATTGCGGTACGTGACCCATATGGCTCACAAAATCCCATAGTATCACTGCATGTTTCTGAGGTTTTTATTTCCACCTCAGGAACATATGAAAAGACATTTACTCATGAGGGCACAACATATCACCATATCTTAGATCCCAAAACTGGATATCCTGTGGATAATGATTTACTAAGTGTCACAGTTATTTGTGACAGTGGCGCTTTAAGCGATGCACTTTCGACGGCATGTCTTGTACTTGGATATGAAAAAAGCCTTGATTTATTAGAAGAATTTGATGCACAAGCGGTTTTTATAGATAAAAGCAATGAAATTTATTTGACAGATGGCATAAATTCGCAGTTTGAACTTCTGTCAAAGGAGTACACGTTAAATGGATAAGAGAAAGTTTTTCACAAAGAGAGATTTAATAATCACCGTTATTTTACTTACTGTAAGCGTGGTGTTTTACATATTCATAAATTCATCACAGGGCGGCGATGTGTTTACCGTAAAATTGGGACAAAACGATATAGAACATATAAATTTTTCTAAGGCACAGGGCGAGCAGTTTATACTTATAGACGGCGAGTATCCTCTTGAAGTGCATTATGACAAAGACGGAGTATGGATAGAAAACGCAAGCTGTCCTGATAAAGTGTGCGAGCACACAGGCAAAATAGAAAAACAAGGCCAAAGTATAATATGCATACCAAGTGCTGTGTCGGTTGAAATAGACGGGCAAGCGCAGTTTGACGCAGTGACATATTAGTTGATAGTTGTAGTGAACGCATTTTATGCGTTCAAAGTGAAAAGTGAAGAGTGAAGAGTGAAAAGTTGTGGTGAAATGCTTCGCATTTTTTATTATAATTAAAAAATCCATAGGATTTTCACCACCACTATCAACTATCAACTCTCAACTCAAAAAAGGATTTTTCATGAAAAATAATGTAAAAAAATTAACAACATATGCCCTCTTTGGTGCTATGGCTTTGGTTTTATCGGCTTTGGAGGGGCTTATCCCGCCACTTCCCATACTTCCACCAGGTGCTAAGGCAGGGTTTTCAAATATTATTGTAATGTTTTCTATAGGAAGCGTGGGCCTGCCCTGTGCTTTGTTCATTGTGCTGTTGAAGGCGGTGTTCACCCTTTTAACAAGAGGTGTTACAGCATTTTTAATGAGCCTTTTAGGCGGACTTTTTAGCATGATTGTAATGTATCTTCTTTATAAAAAGACAAAGTTGTCGCTTTTGGGAATAGGCGTAATATCCGCTTTTTTTCACAATTTAGCCCAAATATGCACCGCTTACTTTATTACTGGTGCAGGTGTGCTGTTTTATATGCCACAAACTTTAATTTTTGGAATTTTTTCAGGCATTGCAATGGGGCTGATTTTAAAAATTTTGTACCCTTTGCTACAAAAATTATTTAAACAAATATCTAAAGGGCATATTGCATATCTTTGACGAATTTGGTATGATAAGCTTTAGGACAATTTAACATATAATTTTTATTTAAAATAAAGGGAGGATGATTAAAAAATGGCTTTGGATTTTCCAGTAAAACCATTTAAAACCCATGGTGGGGCACATGTTCCACACCACAAAAACACCTCGCAAATGGAATCGGTTTTTATGCCGATACCAAAAATCGTTATTATTCCCATGACTCAGCACATAGGTGCGCCATGTAAGCCTTTAGTAAAAAAAGGTGATTATGTCTATATGGGACAAATGATAGGCGATAGCGAGGCTTTTGTTTGTGCGCCCGTTCACGCTTCTGTTTCGGGTACGGTTAAAGAAATTAAGCAAATCATGCTTACAGGTGGACAAATGATAGACGCAGTCGTTATAGAGTCTGATGACAAAAACGAGCTATGTCCTGATATTAAAGTGCCTGTGGTAACAGATAAAAAATCTTTGTCTAAGGCAATTCGTCAGTCTGGCCTTGTAGGACTTGGCGGTGCAGGTTTTCCGGCTCACGTAAAACTTAATGTGCCAGAGGACAAAAATGTGGACACGCTTATTATAAATGCGGCAGAGTGCGAACCTTATGTTACCTGTGACCACAGGGAAGCTCTTGAAAATTCGCAAAATATAATGGACGGTATATATAAGGTAAAAGAGCTTTTAGGTATTAAAAATGTAATAATTGCAATTGAGGACAACAAACCAAATGCAATAAAGAAAATGCGTGAAATTGCAAATAATAAAGAGCTTGACCCAAATAATGAAGTGCATGTAATCGCACTAAAATCCATGTACCCACAAGGTGCTGAAAAAGTGCTTATTAAAGCCACAACAAACAGAGAAGTTCCACCGGGTAAACTGCCACTTGATGTAGGTTGTATAGTAATGAACATAGGATCTGTGTCATACATAGCTTCATACCTTAGAAACGGAATACCGCTTACTAAAAAGAGAATAACCGTTGACGGTTCAGCAATAAAAAATCCACAAAACGTTATTGCATATATAGGTACTCCTATAAGTGAGATAGTAGAGTTTTGCGGCGGATATAAAGAAGAGCCAAGAAAAATTATTATGGGTGGCCCTATGATGGGTGTTGCGGTAACAAGTGATGACTTGCCTGTTTTAAAACAAAATAACGGAATTTTGGCTTTTTCTAAAAAAGAAGCAGAACTTTTAGAACCAACAGACTGCATAAGATGTGGCAGATGTGTGTCGGCATGTCCTATGAAGCTAATGCCTACTCTTTTAGAAAAATATTCTATTTTGGATAAGCCTGTCGAGCTTGAAGATCTTGATATTATGACCTGTATGGAATGTGGTTGCTGTTCTTTCTCATGTCCTGCAGGCAGACGTCTTGTACAGTCAATTCGTCTTGGCAAATCTCATTTAAGAAAGAGTAAGGGGTGATAGATATGGATAAAATGATAGTATCATCATCACCGCATTTTAGAAGTAAAACAACAACTACTACTATAATGCTTGATGTAATTATTGCTATGGTACCAGCGGCGATTGCCTCTGTTGTGTTTTTTGGAATGAATGCAGCAATACTTTTAGCAGTTAGCGTGTTCTCATGTTTTGCATTTGAATACCTTTCAAGAATAGTGATGAAAAGAAAACAGACTGTGTCAGATTTAAGCTGTGTTGTAACAGGAATTTTACTTGCTTTCAACCTTCCTCCATCTGCACACCCACTTTTAGCAGTTTTTGGTGCACTTGTTGCCATAGTTGTGGTAAAGCAAATGTTTGGCGGAATTGGTCAAAACTTTGTAAACCCAGCACTTACAGCAAGAATAGTTTTAATGAACTCTTTCCCTGTAAGAATGACTACATGGACATCTCCTTTTGATGCAACAACAACGGCATCTCCTTTAGCTCTTTTAGAAACAGGCGAGCCACTTCCAAGTTATTTTGACATGCTAATAGGTAACCGTGCAGGCTCTTTGGGCGAAACTTGTATAATTGCGCTTTTAGTCGGTGGGCTTTACCTTGTTATAAGAAAAGTTATAAGCCCTGTAATTCCTTTAACTTTTATGGCAAGTGCGGCAGTTATGTCACTTATATTAGGTCGTGACCCAATATTTGACCTGCTTGCAGGCGGACTTGTTTTGGGTGCTGTGTTCATGGCGACAGACTATGCCACAAGCCCAATACATACAAAGGCAAGAATAGTGTTTGCCATAGGTTGCGGTGTTTTATCTATACTTATAAGAGAGTTTGCGTCTTTACCAGAGGGCGTTTCGTACTCGATTATGATAATGAATATCCTAGTGCCTTTAATTGAAAGAGTGGTAAAGGTAAAACCATTTGGAAAACTAAAGGAGGCGACAAAATGAAACTAAGTTTTAAAAATGTTTTTGTGCCTGCCTTAATACTTATGATAATTTGTGCGGCGGTTACTGCCCTTTTGGGAGTTACCAATGAGCTTACAAAAGACACCATAGCTCAGGCGGCAATAGAAAAACAAGAAAATTCAAGAAAAATAGTTCTTCCCACTGCCGATACCTTTGAGGCATCAAGCGATGAGAGCTATTATATAGGAAAAGCTTCTGATGGAAGCGTTGTGGGTTATGTGTTTGTAACTTCTTTTGCAGGTTACTCTGGAAATGTGGAAGTCATGACAGGTATAGCTTCAGATGAAACTATTTCAGGCATAGTTATTCTGCAGCAAACTGAAACCCCTGGTCTTGGTGCAAATGCCACGGCGCAGACATTTACAGACCAATATAAACAGGCTGCTCCTGAGGGCGGACTGGAAGTCGTAAAAAGTCCTACTGCAAACGAGGGTGAAATTTCTGCCCTTACAGGCGCAACAATTACGACAAATGCGGTGACAAATGCCGTAAACGAAGCGATAAGTTTATTTAGTGCTATAGATAAGGAGGCGTAAAAGATGAAAAAGAATGGCTTGCTCCATGTATTTACAAGGGGCCTTGTAAAAGAAAATCCTGTTTTGCGCCTTATGCTTGGCGCTTGTGCTACTCTTGCTGTTACAACAGCGGCGATAAACGGCATAGGAATGGGCGTTGCCACAATGTTTGTTTTGGTGTGCTCTAATGCCGTGGTTGCACTTTTAAGAAATGTAATACCCGACAAGGTAAGAATTCCTGCCTTTATTACAATTATTGCAGGCTTTGTTACAATAGTACAACTTTTAGTAAAGGCATATGTGCCATCACTTGATGAAAGCCTTGGCGTGTTTTTACCACTTATAGTTGTTAACTGCATAATTTTGGGAAGAGCCGAGATGTATGCAAGCAAAAACAGGGTAATTCCTGCAATTATAGACGGACTTGGCATGGGCATAGGTTTTACAGCCGCACTTTTAGCAATGGGTATAATAAGAGAGCTTTTGGGCGCTGGAACAGTGTTTGGAATACCTGTTTTATCAGGCTTTATGGAGCCTATCATAATTTTCCTACTACCACCTGGCGGATTTTTTGTTTATGGTATGCTTATAGCGCTTGCAGGAAAATTATCAGAAGAGGGCAAGGCGCCTGAATCTATGGGATGCAGTGTATGTCCAATGGCAAAGCACTGTGATTTATTAAAAGAAAGAAATAAGGAGGCAAAGGACAATGGCTGATACTATAAGAGTTTTAGTTGGCGTGTTTCTTGCCGCCATACTTACAGAAAACTATATTTTAAACAAATTTTTGGGAATTTGCCCATTTTTGGGTGTTTCAAAGAAAATTGGTACAGCCGCTGGAATGAGCGGTGCGGTAACGGTTGTTATGCTAATTGCAACGGCGGTAACTTGGCCAATACACATGTATATACTAATGCCGACAGGACTTGAGTATTTGCAAACCATAGTATTTATCTTGGTTATAGCGTCGCTTGTTCAACTTTTAGAAATAGTTTTAAGAAAATATATGCCACCTCTTTACAATTCTTTAGGCGTGTACCTACCGCTTATCACAACAAACTGTGCGGTTTTGGGTGTTACTATGCTTGTTTTGGAAAAAGGTGCAGCAGACCCTAGCTTTGGCTATGTTGCCTCTCTTGTAAACTCACTGGGTGCAGGTGTTGGCTTTTTAGTTGCAATGGTGCTCTTTGCTGGTATTCGTGAAAAATTAGAGCTTTGCGATGTGCCAAAGTTTATGAAAGGTTTGCCAATTACTTTGGTAGCCGCCTCACTTTTAGCCGTATCTTTCCTAGGTTTTACAGGAATAGTAGACGGCTTGTTAGCGTAAGGGAGGTAGAGTATGAACGATATTTTAGTGGCTGTTATAATAGTTGTGTCTATAGGACTTGTTGCAGGCATAGGTCTTGCAATAGCTTCAATAGTAATGGCTGTGCCTAAAAATGAAAAGGCAGAGGCAATAAACGAAGCCCTACCAGGTGCCAACTGTGGCGCATGTGGATATTCAGGCTGTGCAGGCTATGCCTTAGCCCTTGCAAATGGCGAGGCAAGCCTTGGGCTATGTTCACCTGGTGGTCAAGAATGTGTTGACGCCTGTGGCAAAATTTTGGGTATATCTGTTAGTATGGAGCTTAAAACTGCCGTTGTGCACTGCGCAGGTGACTATGAAGTAACAACAGACAAAATGAATTATGATGGCATTGAAAGCTGTGCCGCCGCCGCACTTTTGGCAGGAGGCATATCAAGTTGCCGCTTTGGCTGTATGGGCATGGGCGACTGTATGAGAGTATGTCAGTACGATGCGGTGGTAATAGAAAATGGGCTTGCAAAAATTGACCCTGCAAAATGTAAGTCATGTGCAATGTGCGTGACGGCATGTCCGAAAAACCTAATTTCTATAATCCCTATAAAAGAACAAGCATTTGTAAAATGCAGTAACTGCGACAAGGGTGCAGGGGTTTTAAAAATTTGTAAAATAGGCTGTATAGGCTGCATGAAATGCGTGAAAGTTTGTGAAGAAAAAGCCGTAAGTGTTTCAAACTTCATGGCAAGAATAGACCACGACAAATGCACGGGATGCGGAAAATGCGTAGAAGCCTGTCCGAGAAATATTATTGAGATACTTTAGTAGGGGACGGGTTTCCCGTCCCGTAAACAAAACGCACTGTATGCATTTTGTTTAGTGAAAAGTTAAAAGTGAAGAGTGAAGAGTGAAGAGTTATGGTGAAATGCTTCGCATTTTTTGATTATATTTTTAAAAAATCCAAAGGATTTTTCACCACCACTTTTCACTTTTCGTTCTTCACTCTTCACTATCATATAGAAAAGGAGATAAAAATGGATTATAACAAACTTGCCTTAGAGGCTCATAAAAATTGGGGTGGTAAAATACGAGTTGAAACTTGTTGCCCACTTGATAATAAACACGATTTATCTGTTGCCTATACTCCGGGTGTTGCGGCACCTTGCCTTGAAATTGCAAAAGATGAAAGCCTGTCATATGACTACACAAGACGCAATAATTTAGTTGCTGTAATAACAAATGGTACGGCGGTTTTAGGCCTTGGCGACATAGGCCCGCTTGCCTCAATGCCTGTTATGGAGGGCAAATGCGCCCTGTTTAAAGCATTTGGCGATGTTGATGCTTTCCCAATTTGCATAAATTCAAAGGATACAAAAGAAGTGGCAAAGACAATAGAGCTTATAGCTGGTTCTTTTGGCGGAATTAATTTAGAGGACATTGCCGCACCAAAATGCTTTGAAATTGAAGACATTATAAAGAAAAATCTTGACATACCTGTTTTTCATGACGACCAACACGGCACAGCAGTAGTTGTTTTATCAGCACTTATAAATGCACTTAAAATTGTTAATAAGAAAAAAGAAGATATTAAAATGGTAATAAACGGCGCAGGAGCGGCAGGCATTGCCATAACAAAACTTCTTTTAAGCTATGGTGTAGAGGACATTACTCTTTGTGATAAAATGGGAATTTTGCATAAAGGCGCACAGGGCATGAGTTATGCGCAAGAGGAAATGACAAACTTTACAAATAAAGAAAACTTAGAGGGCACTTTGGCAGATGCACTGAAAAATGCCGATGTATTTGTTGGTGTTTCAGCACCTAATGTAGTGACAAGTGAAATGGTGTCTACAATGGCTAAAGATGCTATAGTTTTTGCAATGGCAAACCCAACACCTGAAATTTTTCCAGATGAAGCGAAAAAAGGTGGCGCAAGAATTGTGGGCACAGGTCGTTCTGATTTTAATAACCAAATTAACAACGTGCTTGTCTTCCCCGGAATTTTCAGGGGTGCGCTAGACGTAAGGGCAAGCGATATAAATAACGAAATGAAAATTGCTGCGGCACATGCAATTGCAAATTATGTTAAAGCAGATGAATTAAATGAAGAGTACATTATTCCAAGCGCACTTGATAAATCTGTTTCTATGGAAGTTGCAAAAGAGGTGGCAAAGGCCGCAAAAGACAGCGGTATAGCAAGAATTTAAAAAATAGGGGGTAAAAATGGAGAGAACAAAAATATATAAAATTTCACTGATAGGTGTTTTTGGTGCACTGGTATTTGTATCAAACTTTATAAGTATTCCAATACCAATTGCAATAGGAGATGTAAGCCGTATACATCTTGGCAATGCGTTTTGTCTTTTGTCAGGACTGGTTTTAGGGCCTGTAGGTGGCGGTCTTTCGGCAGGCATAGGCTCGGCTCTTTATGACCTTACAAACCCCGTTTATATAACATCGGCACCTTTTACCTTTGTGTTTAAATTTTTACTTGCAGTGCTACCAGGGCTTATAGCAAACAGCAAGAAAACAGGCGTAAAACTTTTAGTGACAAGAATTTCGTTTTCTGCAATGGGTCAAGTTGTGTATATAGTTCTTTATCTTTCAAAAAGCTATATTTCAGGCATACTTGAAGGCAGTGCACCAGAAGCACTACTGCCTGCAATGATAACAAGGCTTGGCACATCGGTAGTTAATGCGGTTATTGCAATAATAATTGCAGTGCCTTTATGCATGATGGTAAGAGCAGCTCTTATTAAAAGTGGACTTCTTAAAAAGCCACAAAATTTAAGTCAAGAAAAAACCACGTAAATAACAGTAAAAGTTCATCTAAAACAAATCACTCTTTCACATTATCATCACATAAGTGTTTAATAATAAGACCATAGCAAACAAACACTAACAAAAGTGACGACAATTGAAGGAGTGAATTTTTTATGTATAACCCATATGAAAATAACAATAAATCAACAGAGAATAACGATTTTGAAAATCAAAATTTTGAAACAAACCAAAATCAACCAGAATTTAACACACCGCATTATAATGACAACTCTTACTACACTTGGAGTGCACAAAACTCGCAAAGTCAAACAAACTACATTCCAGTTCAGGCAAATCCTGTAGAACCAAATGTACAGCCGCCGAAAAAAGAAAAGTCTAAATTTGGCAGACGTTTACTTGCAGGAGCACTGTGCTGTGTATTCTCAGCAACAATTTCGGTATCAGCATTTGCACTAATGCTACAATACGGTGTAATAAACGTTGAGAGTGGTGGTTCAAACTCTGCATTTACCATAGCTCAAGTGGTGGATAGTAATACAAATCCTACAGATGTAAGCACAGTAAGTGCTTTAACACCTGAAGAAATTGCAGAAAAAGTAGTGCCCTCAGTAGTATCTGTTCAAAGTTTTGCACCTATGAACACAGGTTTTGGGTTTGGTCAAGGCAGCACGCAAAGCACAGATTTATCACCAATTAGCGAGGGCTCAGGCGTAATTATGAGTGAAGATGGCTATATAGTTACTAATCAACACGTAATTGCAGATGCAACTTCTTATAAAATTGTTCTACACGACGGAGAAACTTATGAAGCTACATTAGTAGGTGGTGACGAGGTTACAGACCTTGCTCTATTAAAAATAGAGGCTACAGGCCTTACGCCAGCCGAGTTTGGGTCTGCAAATGATTTAGCAGTTGGCGAAGAAGTGGTAGCTATAGGAAATCCAGGTGGACTAAGCTCTACAGTAACAGTAGGATATGTATCGGCACTGAACCGTGAGGTTACAAGTGACTCAGGTTACACAATGAATTACATTCAAACAGACGCCGCAATAAATCCAGGTAACTCAGGTGGTGCGCTTGTTAATGAGTACGGCCAAGTTATAGGAATTAACACTATAAAAATAGTTGCAGAGGGTTATGAAAGCCTAGGATTTGCAATTCCAACAGAAACAGTACAACCAATAATTTCAGACCTTAAAGAATATGGATACGTATACGACAGGGCAATAGTGGGCATATCTGGTCAATATTTAGACTCAATGACAGCAGGTTTCTACGGACTTACACCAGGAATGTATGTGGCAGAAGTAACAAGTGAAGAAGCATATGCAGCAGGTCTAAAAGAAGGCGATATAATAACATCTATCGACGGAGTAGAAGTGACAACAGGACAAACAATAACATCAGTGGTAACAACAAAAAGCCCAGGCGACACTGTTACTTTAACAGTAGACAGACAGCTTGAAGGGGAAATGGGTATTGAAATAACGGTAACCCTTTCTCAGTATGAAAGAGTAATAGCCAATAATCCTACTGAGAATTAAGAGTAAAATAAAAAAATCTCGGCCATATTGGCTGAGATTTTTTATAGTATTAAGTTAAATTATTAGAAACGCTGTATAACATGCTATTATTGCAGCTGAGCAAGCAATTGGTATTAGCACACCTTTTTTTACTTTCATAAGAAGTACTGCAATTACTGAAGCAATTGAACCAAATATTAATAGATTTACTGTTTTTGGATCTGAGAAGTCAAATAAGCCTTTTCCAACATAGAAAATATCTGTAAGACTTAAAATTGTGAAATTGAATAAATTGCTTCCTAAAATATTGCCTATCGCTATGTTGTAGTTTTTTAGCCTAAACAATGAAACTGTTGAGGCAAGTTCTGGAAGAGATGTTGCAATTCCTAAGAACAATGCGCCTGCAAGGCCTTTTCCAAGATTAAGTTGCTCTGAAAGCTCGTCTGTAACAAATGTAATTACTATACTAATTGCAACTATTCCTACTGCAACTAAAATAAAGCGAGGTATAATTTGTTTTATTGTAAGGTCGCTTCCGCTTGTGTCTTCTACTTCTTCGTCGCCACCTGTGTTTTCACCTGATAAAAATCTAATACCAAATATATAAAGTGCTATAATTACAATTGATGTAAGATTTACTGTTATTACTTCTAAATTAAATATATTTAAGTAGTTTAAAAGCATTGCTCCATAAATCAGTACAACAAACACGGATACCGCAAAGTGACCTCTTGCAATTCTATTTTTTGAGTAATCTTTAAAAAACAAAATTATAAGCACCGCAAGTATTAAAAGGTTAAATAAATTGCTTCCCAAAATGTTTCCCATGGAAAGTCCCGCCTCGCCTAAACCTAAAGTAGACGAAAGACTGGTGAAAAGTTCTGGCAAAGAAGTAATTGCCGACAACATTACACCACCTATAAATGCACCAGATAAATGTGTTTTTTTGTCAATAAGGTCAACATACACAGATGCCTTGTTAGACAAAAGAACAACTGCCACAGCTGTTAGAGCATAGGCGATAATTAAAAAATAAAGATTGTCCATTTTTTCCTCCAAAATTTTGACAGTAAAAACAGCTTTTTAAAAAAGCCGTAACGCCGAGTTTTAATTTTTGACCGACTTGTAACGTGACGCAGTAAATCTTACCACAATAATTTAATGCTTGTCAATACAATGGGGATATATATATAATAGAAAGGCAGCTTATATTTTGACATATGAAGCATTAATTGATTTATAGGGTATGTATATGGCTGTAAATAGCGGTTTTATTGCATTTTTAGACAAAAAGCAATATTAAAACTAAAAAATAATTTAAATGAATTAGTCGAAAATAAGCAAAAATATGCAAAATTTGATAAATTGGCTCCACTTGAATGTAAAAAATGCAGCTTTACATAATATTTAGCCCCACTTTTTAAACAAAAATCTAAGTTTTTCGGCATTTTCATTTATTTTGGGTCATATATATGCTTTTTCATTTTTTATATACTTTATTTTGTGCGCCTAATTATGTCGCAATTTGTAGGCGTGAAACTGGTGCAGTGAAAAAACATACGTAATTATAGAATATTAATTTATAAAAAGTGAAAAAAGCACTGTTTTTATGAATATTTATTCATTTTAAAAGGATTGATATTCTTGTTTGAACAATACAATTCATTATATTTTACATATTGTACAAAATATGTAGCTATAGCTAGCTTCAAAAACCACTTATAAGCCCCTATAAACACTATTTTAAGATTTATGTTAATTAATATTATAGTCAATTTTATGCATGTTGCATAAAAATTATTTTTATTGTGCATTGACATTACCGAAAATAAAGGCTATAATTTGGCCTGTAAGCTACCAATTGAGGGTAGACTTGAACCTAAATTATGCACAAATAAATATGTGTATAAATTTTCGGTAATATAAAGGAGAAACCTAGTATATGAGAACACATAGACGTTATCGTAAAGAGTCTAGTGGTTTTTCGCTAAAAGTTGTTCTTCCAATTATAATTGTTTTAACGATTGTTGTAAGTTCATTTGCAACTGTTATGGCAAGCACAGTTAATGCAACTGTAATTGACGGAGAAAGCACTTATGAAGTAAGTCTTATGAGCAGTGACCCACAAGACATCATAGATGGTGCTATTGAGCAAGGTATGCCACAGCTTGAAGGAAAAGACACTTTTTACGTATCAAACGAAACTGCAATTATCATTGACAGAGAGATTCTTGTGCCATATGAAGAAAATAACAAATTTTCATATCTTTCAACATTATCAGGCCAAAGCGTTGCTGAGGTGCTTAAGAGTAATGGGGTAGAGATTGATGACAATGATAAGGTAAGTCCTGACCTATTAAGTATAGTGACTAGCGAAACTTCAATTGAAGTTAACAAAGAAACTAGCTTGACTATATGGGCAGATGGAAAAACAACAAGTGCTGTAACATATAAATGTACAGTGGAAGAAGTTTTAGAAGAAAACGGTATTGAGCTTTTAGAGGGCGATAAAGTGACACCTGATTTAAGCGAAAGTATTGAAGATGGCATGACCATTAATGTTTCAAGACTGAACAGTGTTGAAATTATAAGAAATGGCGAAACCACTGCATATGACACATATGCAAAAAATGTTTCATCTCTAATAGATGAGCAAGGAATAGAGCTTTTAGAAAATGAAGTTGTTACTATTCCAGAAAACACTATGCTTACAGATGGCCTAGTAATAACAATTGCCACAGAATATACTGTGACAGAAGAAGAAGTACTTGAAATTGACTACGATACTACATATAAAAATGATTCATCTATATATAAAGGTGAAACAGAAGTAGAAGTAGCAGGCGTGAGTGGCAAGGAAACCGTTACTTATGAAAGACATTATAAAGATGGTGAACTTGTATCAGAAAAAGTTATTTCAAGAGAAGTAACACAAGAGCCTGTAGATGCAGTAATACTAAAAGGTACAAAAGTTGATACAAGTGTGCCTGAAGAAAATATTGTAGACACAAATGATGATGCAGACGAAGATTCAGACGTTTCTACTTCTGCACCAACGGGAAACACATTTGTAGACTTTAACGGAAACACAGTTTCTTATTCATCTATGATATCAGGTAGCTGTACAGCATATAACATTCCTGGTGGAACAACTTCAACAGGTCAACCAGCACAAGTTGGTATAGTTGCAGTTAACCCAAACATCATTCCTTATGGAACAAAAATGTATATTACATCTCCAGCAGGCGATATAGTATATGGTTATTGTGTAGCAGGAGATACAGGCGGAGCGCTTATGAGCGGACTGGTACTTGTAGACCTATATTACAACACAAAAGAAGAATGTTTCCAATTTGGAAGAAGAAATATGAATGTTTATATCTTAGGATAATGATAAATAAAACCTCGCATGATTCAGACATCATGCGAGGTTTAAACTGCCCTAAAACCCACAAACGCAGAAAATGAGCCGGCTTGGCTCATTTTTTTGCTTCCTGCGTCACAAACTCCCTAAAATTTCCCTCATATACCCTTGTATTACTCGGTCATTTTAGGGTATTTGT
>CAYJJB010000038.1:0-18094 GCA_964370405.1 uncultured Eubacteriales bacterium
GTATCATCACAGCTTTTAATTTTTATTTATTCATCACTTTGGGTATCTTCATTATCATCAGCGGTTTGAGTATCTTCTGTGTCGCCTATTGTGCTCTCGCCATAAATGAATTCATGTATTACTTTTGCGTCTTCCTCTAAATCAGTAAACCACATCCAAGTGCCAGTATTAGGGTCGGTTTTTCCAACAAGTTCATCATTTCCTTCATAGTTTGGAACACTGAAAGTTTCAATTCCAAAACCGCCTGAGGCAAATGGTATAAAGCTTAAAATATCACCTATATCAAGTGAAGTTTCGCAAAGATAACTTATTTGGTTTGCAAGGTCAGGGTAATCTCCTGCAGGAATTTCAGGTATGCTATTTAAAAGTGCAGACATTATTTCTTGTTGTCTTAGGGCTCTTTCTGTGTCACTGCCTATATTTCTTATTCTTGCATAAGCAACAGCTTGTGCACCATTTAATTTTAACATGCCAGAATCATAAACATTATATTGTGTCTGTGAAAGCTCGTTTAAATTTACATTAATTTCATAAGCTTCAGCACTAGTAACATCAACAGTTACACCGCCAAAAGCATCTACAATTTCTGCCATGTTATAAAAGTTAACTGTTACATAGTCTTCAATGTTTAAATTATAGCTTTTATTTAAAGCTCTTATTGTGCCCTCTGCTCCGTGATATACATATGCATGAGTTATTTTGTCATAATAAGCTGTATCAGTGTCCGAAATATCCATTCTTGTATCCCTTAAAACAGATGTCAGCTTTATGTTATTTGTAGCTTCATCAATTGACAAAATCATAACAACATCAGAACGTCCTGAAAAATTATCAGACCTTGAGTCAAGTCCAAAAAGTGCTATGTTAGTTACACCTGGGTTTTCCTGTGCAATTTCAGCAGCTTCGGAGGTTATGCCAAGCTCTTCCTTATCTGTTGTGATAACAGTGGTTGTAAGGCCTGCGAGCATATAATTTGAAACATATAAGGCAGCTGCACCAAAAAGAATTAAAACTATGCTAAAAAAGCTTATAATAGTTTTAAGGATTATGTGTTTTTTCTTTCTCTTTGGAGAGTTTTTCATTTTTTTGTATTCGGATTTAGAAGAATAACTTGAAAGATCTTCAAAATCATTAAAATCATTTTTGTTTTTTGCCATAATAAGGTGTTCCTTTCATAAATGACAGTCTAAAATTATTGGATAAATATTTTGTAATTATACCTTAAATGATGAAAAATGTCAATGTATCAATGATTTTTGCAGATTTAGAGATAAATTAAAATAGATAATGGTTGAATTTTTGCATAATTTATGGTAGAATAAGTCGGTTATAGATTAGCCGATACGTAGAAAGGCTTTTAATTTGAAAGGAAAGTGCGAGTAATAATGTTAAATGAGAAAGTAAGAGAAAATTTAAGGAATGTGGCAATAATTGCGCACGTTGACCACGGAAAGACGACTTTGGTAGACCAGCTTTTGAAGCAAAGTGGTATATTTAGAGTTAATGAAAATGTTGCTGAGCGAGTAATGGACTCGGGCGACTTGGAGAGAGAAAGAGGCATTACCATACTCTCAAAAAACACTGCGGTAATGTATAATGACACAAAAATTAATATAGTTGACACACCAGGGCATGCCGACTTTGGCGGTGAGGTTGAGCGTATTTTAATGATGGTAGACGGAGTTGTGCTTTTAGTTGATGCTTTTGAAGGTTGTATGCCACAAACAAGATTTGTTTTGAAAAAAGCGCTAACACTTGGTAAAAAACCGTTGGTTGTTGTTAATAAAATTGACCGACCAGGTGCAAGACCACATGAGGTTGTTGATGAAGTGCTTGATTTGTTTATTGAGCTTGGAGCAGATGATGACCAACTTGAATTTCCTGTTGTATATGCATCATCAAGAGATGGTTATGCGATGAATGAACCTGATGAAAAGTCTGAGGACATGACAGCTTTATTTGAGGCTATAGTAAGAGAAATTCCAGCGCCCAAAGGCGACAGTGAAGCGCCTCTTCAAATACTTTTCTCCAACATTGATTATGATGAGTATGTTGGCAGAATAGGTGTTGGTAGAGTTGAGAGAGGAAGCGTTAAACTTGGACAAGCTGTAGTAGTATGTTCTGAAAATGACAGCCCAAAAAATGCAAGAATTACAAAACTTTACCAATTTGAAGGCCTTAAAAGAGTTGAGTATGACACTGCAAGTGTTGGTGATATTGTTTGCGTATCAGGTATTGCAGACCTTAATATAGGCGAAACAGCCTGTGCGCTTGACTGTGTAGAGCCACTGCCTTTTGTAAAAATTGATGAACCAACTGTTTCTATGATGTTTATGGTTAATAACTCTCCTTTTGCAGGAAAAGAGGGCAAATTTGTAACATCGAGAAATCTTCGTGATAGACTATTTAAAGAAGTAGAAACAAATGTTGCTATGAGAGTTGAAGAAACAGACAGCGCCGACACATTTAAAGTATCGGGTAGAGGCGAGCTTCATCTTTCCATATTAATAGAGCAAATGCGCCGTCAAAATTACGAATTCCAAGTATCTCGTCCACAAGTTATTTTTAAAAGAGATAAAAATGATAAGCTTTTAGAGCCTATTGAACTTTTAATGATAGAAGTTCCTGATGCGTACGTTGGTGCGGTTATGGAAAAACTTGGAAGCCGTAAGGCAGAAATTTCAAACATGGGAACTCGTGAGTCTGGTATTACTCATATGGAATTTAGAATACCGGCAAGAGGACTTATGGGATATCGCTCTGAATTTTTATCAGACACAAACGGAAACGGAATTATGAACCATGTTTTTGATAGTTTTGAAGAATTTAGAGGCGAAATAATTCAAAGAACACAAGGTTCTTTAGTAGTGCATGAAACAGGCGAATCGACAGCATATGGTCTGTTTTCAGCTCAGGACAGAGGACGTTTGTTCATAGGGCCTGGTATTCCTGTTTACGAAGGCATGGTAGTTGGTGCAAACCCAAAAAATGAAGATATAGTAATAAATGTATGTAAGAAAAAACATGCGACAAATACAAGGTCATCAGGTTCTGATGATGCACTAAAACTTACACCTGCATCAAAACTTAGCTTAGAACAGTGTTTAGAATTTATTGCTGATGATGAGTTAGTAGAAATTACACCAAAATCAGTAAGAATGAGAAAAACTGTGCTTGCAAAAGAACTTAGAATGAAAAAACCAAAGAAATAATAATTAAAATAAAGGAGGGAAAAGGCTTGAATTATATAATACTTGATTTAGAATGGAATGCTTCATACAGCAAAAAAATAAAAGCTTATATAAATGAAATAATTGAGTTTGGCGCTGTTAAATGCGATGAAAACTTGAATGTAATAAGCACATTTTCCTCTTTTGTTCAACTTGAAGTTGGTAAAAAAATAAGCAGTGTTGTAAGCGAGCTTACAAAAATTAAGGATGAAGAACTAGGCGGAGCACTGCAGTATATGCAAGTTGTAAAAAAGTTTAAAAAATGGGCAGGAGAGCATGTGCTTTTAACATGGAGCAACTCTGATATTTTGGCTTTGATAGAAAATTGCAGATACTTTTCAAATGACGAAACAGTTCCATTTTTAACAAAATATGTGAATTTGCAAGAATATTTTCAGTCTGCAATGAAAGAAGCGCTTGTAGATGAACCCGAAAGACAAATAAGCCTTACAAATGCCGCAGAAATTTTAAATATAGATACAAGTTCGATTAAAAAACACAGGGCGTTTGAAGACAGCCTTGTGGCGGCAGAAATTTTAAAGAAAATAATTGATAAAAAAGATATAAATGATTTTATAGAGCAAGCGGATACAAAAGAGTTTTATAAAAAAACTACATTTAAAACCACCTTTATATCAGACCTAAACCATCCCAAAATAAACAGAAAAGACTTAGATTTTTACTGTGAAAAATGCGGCGGAAAAGCCACAAAAAAAGGCAGATGGATTATAAGAAATAAAAGATTTTGTGCAGGGTTTTACTGCAAAAACTGTGGTTATGAATTTTCTGGCAGAATGCAGATAAAAGAAAAATACGAGGGTATTATGATAAATAAAAAAGCTGTGTCTGTAGCAAAAATTGAAAAACCAAGAAAAGCAGTGGAGGACAGCATTTCTAACATGAACTTAAAAATAGAGCAAGGTGTGGGACTGCTTACTTTTAAGGAGTGGGAAAATTTTGGCGAGATTAAGCATGCCTTTTCCACAAGAATTGGTGGCGTGTCAAAAGGTATTTATGCTGACATGAACCTTGCAACGGATAGAGATGACGACCCGAAAAATGTACAAGAAAATTATAAACGCATTACAAGCGCCTTAGGTGTTGAGCGAAATAGTTTAGTGTGCGGTGCACAAACTCATACAACAAATGTCTGCGTTATGGGGGCCGAGCACATAGGTCTTTTGGCAAAAGAGAAGCTAGACCTTTTTGATACAGACGGAATAGATGCCGTGTGCACAAACCAAAACGACATAACCCTTACTATATATGCCGCCGACTGCGTTCCAATTTATTATTATGACCCTGTAAAAAGGGCGATAGCACTTGCTCATGCAGGTTGGAGAGGAACAGTGGGCGATATTGCTGGAAATACTGTTAAAAAACTTTCTGAGGAGTACGGTTGTTTGCCGTCTGACTTAAAAGTTGCAATAGGTCCGTCAATTTCTTTTGAAAATTTTGAGGTGGACAAACCTTGTGCAGATGAATTTTTGGCACTAGATGGAAGCGGAAATTTTGTAAAACATATTAAAGACGAAAAATACAAAGTAGATTTATGGCAGTGTAATAAAGAATTTTTAATTAAAAGCGGAGTTAAAGAAGAAAATATAGTCATAGGTGGTGTATGCACCGTAGACAATAGCGACCTTGTTTTTTCTCATAGAGTTACAAAGGGAAAAAGAGGGCATAATGCGGCGTTTTTAAGACTGAATTAATGAGGTGAAAAAATGAATTTTAATAAAATTAATGAAGAGCTTTTTTCTTTTATAAATAGCAGTCCAACTGCATTTCATGCGGTGGAAACTGTGGCAAAAAACCTTGAAGATAATGGATTTACAAGACTTTTAGAGTCGAGTAAATGGCAAATTGAAGAGGGTGGAAAATATTTTGTTACAAAAAATCAGTCATCAATAATTGCATTTACCGTGCCAAAAAACGGATATGAAGGATTTTTAATAAGCTCATCACACTCAGATTCACCATCTTTTAAAGTAAAAGAAAATGGCGAAATTAAAGTTAAGGACACATATACAAAACTTAACACAGAACCTTATGGCGGCATGATAATGTCTACTTGGATGGACAGGCCGCTCTCTCTTGCAGGTCGTGCTGTTATAAAAACAGAAAATGGAGTAAAGTCTAAACTATTTAACATAGATAAAGATGTTTTAACCATACCAAACATGGCAATCCACATGCAAAGAGAAATTAATAAGGGATATACCTTTAACCCGCAGGTAGATATGTTGCCTCTTTTAGGAGATGAAAAGGCTGAATACAAAAAGCTTATTTCAAATGAACTAAGTGAAGATGAAAAAAACATCTTGGCGCTTGAATCATTTTTATATGTAAGAGAAAGTGGCAAGGTAATAGGGTATAATGACGAGTTTATTTTGTCGCCAAGACTTGATGATCTTCAGTGTGCGTTTTCCTGTCTTAAAGCGTTTTTAAGCGCAAACAACAAAAATCATGTGAATGTACTCGCAGTATTTGATAATGAAGAAGTTGGAAGTGCAACAAAACAGGGCGCCGACTCCACATTTTTATATGATGTTCTTAAAAGAATTAATATATCTACAAAAAATGATGAGGAAAAATTTATTTGTGACATAGCAAATAGTTTTATGATATCGGCAGATAATGCACATGCTGTGCACCCAAATTTTCCTGATAAATCAGATGCTACTAATCAAAATACTTTAAATAAAGGCCCTGTAATTAAATTTAATTCTAATCAAAAATATACAACAGATGCTGTGTCTAGTGCTGTTTTTAAGAATTTATGCGACACTGCTGGTGTGAAATATCAAGTATTTCACAATCGTTCTGATATGCCTGGTGGTTCTACACTTGGCAATATATCAAATTCGCATATATCGCTTAATACAATAGACATAGGAATACCGCAACTTGCAATGCACTCTGCGGTAGAAACGGCAGGTCAAAAAGACACACTTTATATGGTTGATGTTTTAAAAGTTTTTTACTCTATGTCGTTTTCACAAAAAGCTGATGGCGAGTATGCTTTGGAGGTAAGCGATGAAAAAAATTAAAATTTTAGCAGTTTTAATGCTTGTTTCACTGCTTTTTACCGCATGTTCAAGTGAGCCTGAAGAAGTTTTTGTTGGAACATATGAGGGGCACGCAGTGGAGATTACTCCGCCTGCAAATTGGGTAATGACTTCATACGAAACAGGTGTGTCATTTACTCCACTTAGTGACACCGGGTTGCTATCAACAATAACCGTGCAAGAACACACAAATAAAATTGTTGAAGACATGATATTAAATGAAGAAGACGTTAAACAAATGGTAATTGATGAAATTAACGCAATGTCTACAGATGAGGCGTATGTTGATTTTAAAACATTTGAAGTTAGAACTTTTGGTGATAGCTCAGGCATTTATGCGCTTGTTACATATCAGTACAGCGGACATGATATGAAGCAAGAACAACTTGTTTTCGACACTTCTTATGGTGCGGTAAGCATAACTTTTTCGACGGTAGACGATGAAGATATGGACGCATTATTTGATGAAGTTATTGAAGAATTAGTAATTAAATAATAAAAATAGGGCAGCTATAAATGAAAAAATCATTTTTAGCTGCCCATTGTTTTTACCAAAACACACCAAGCTCGTTTAGCTTTTTATCTACATTTTCTTTATTATCAAATACTATGCCGTTAAAGCCTAAGGCTTTGGCGGCTTTTATATTTTCTTCTGAGTCATCTAAAAATACACATTCCTGTGGATTAAGGGTGTATTTTTTACAAAGTTCTTCAAAAATGTCATTGTTGGGTTTTATCATTTTAACTTCATATGATATTATACCGCCATCAACATGATTTGAAAAAGAAAAGCGTGGAAGACAGGTGTTGTAGGGTTTGTCGCCAAAATTTGATAGTAAGTAAACCTTATATCCCTTTTCTTTAAGTGATATAACCCAGTTTTCGCTGTAATCAAACTGTGACATATCATCAAATATTGTATTTACTGCAAGCTTAATTTCCTCTGCATATTCAGGTGCATTTTTTATAAAGCTCGCCAAAACTTCGTCATAAGTTAGAACACCTCTGTCAATTTCTGACCAGTCTTTGTGAGATAGCACGGTGGCATTTGACACTTTTTCATAAAGCTCGCCACTGCCAAATAATTTTTTGTAAGTTTTCTGCCAAGAAAACGGGGCAAGTACATTCCCAATGTCAAAAATGATGTTTTTAATCATAGATAATACTCCACTTCTTACTTGTTATTTTGCTTGATTTATGATATTATAATAGCATAAAAAATATCAAAAATCAAAGGAAAAAACAATATGACAGATTATGCAAAAGTGCTTGCCGCCCAGTATAACTTACAGCAGTGGCAAGTAGAAAAACTTATAGAACTTATTGACGAGGGCAACACAATACCCTTTATAGCAAGATATAGAAAAGAGGCACACGGCTCTTTAGATGACCAAAGTATCAGGGAAATTTCTGAAAGACTTACATATTTAAGAAATTTAGACCAAAGAAAAGCAGAGGTTTTCTCGCTTATTGAAGCACAGGAAGCCATGACTGATGAAATTGCAAAGAGTCTTGAAAATGCGGCTACCATATCTGAAATTGATGATATTTACAGACCGTTTAGACCAAAGCGAAAAACAAGGGCATCAGTTGCAAAAGAAAAAGGACTGGAACCTTTGGCGCTTCTAATTTTAGCGCAGGACACAAAAGAGTATCCTATTGACATGGCAAAAGATTATATAGACGAAGAAAAAGGCGTGAAAGATGAGAGCGAAGCTTTGCAAGGTGCGCTTGACATCATTGCGGAAATTATTTCAGACGACGCTGGAATAAGAAAAAGACTTAGAGTTGTAACAGCAGCACAAGCAATACTTAAAACAAAGGCTACTAAGGAAGAAGATTCTGTATATTCAATGTATTACGAATTTTCTCAGCCAGTTACAAAAATTACAGGCTATAGAGTGCTTGCAATTGACAGGGGCGAAAGAGAAGGCTTTTTAAAGGTAAGTGTTGAGCTTGACATAGTAAAAGGGCATAACATACTGTTAAATACCTATGTAAAAAATGAAAGTGCTTGTGCGCAAGCGGTAGAAGAGGCGGCAAAAGATGCATATCAAAGGCTAATTTTTCCATCAATTGAAAGAGAAATTAGAAATGAACTTACTCAAACAGCGGCTGAAAGCGCTATAAAAGTATTTACCGTTAATTTAAGAAACTTGTTAATGCAGGCTCCTGTAAAAGGCAAGGTTGCAATGGGACTTGACCCAGGGTACAGAACAGGTTGTAAGGTAGCGGTAGTTGATGAAACAGGTAAGGTGCTTGATACTGGAGTTATATATCCTACACACAGTGAAAATAAGGTAAGAGAAGCAGGAACAGTTGTAAAAACCATGGTAAAAAAACATGGGGTAGACATTATTGCAATAGGTAATGGAACAGCATCAAAAGAAACAGAAATTTTTGTTGATAATTTAGTTAAAAATGAAGGATTAACAGCAGATTATACCGTGGTAAACGAAGCGGGCGCATCCGTTTACTCAGCATCAAAGCTTGCAGCAGAGGAGTACCCAGAGTTTGACCTTACTTTAAGAAGCGCAGTGTCTATAGCGCACAGACTACAAGACCCACTTGCAGAGCTTGTTAAAATTGATCCTAAAGCGATAGGCGTTGGGCAATATCAACACGACATGCCACCAAAAAGACTAGATGAAGCCTTGGGCGGTGTGGTTGAAGCCTGTGTTAACACAGTAGGTGTAGACTTAAATACAGCATCTCCGTCGCTACTTAAAAACATTTCTGGAATTAGTGCGGCTGTTGCAAAAAATATTATTGCATACAGACATGAAAACGGAATGTTTACATCACGTGCACAGCTTAAGAAAGTGCCAAAACTAGGGCCTAAAGCCTTTGAGCAATGCGCAGGATTTTTAAGAGTGAGTGAGAGTAAAAATATTTTAGATAACACAGCCGTTCACCCAGAGTCTTACGACAGCGCTAAAAAAATACTTGAACTTTGCGGATATAATCTGAAAAAAGTGGATAAAAATGGATTTAGCGATTTAAGCGAAAAAATTGAGCAAAGCGGTGCAGAAAAACTTGCAGAAGAAGTAGGAATAGGTGTTCCAACTTTAAAAGATATAGCACTAGAACTTGCAAAACCAGGTCGTGACCCACGTGACGAAATTGAAAAAATAATGCTGAGAAGCGATATTAAGGACATGAAAGATTTAAAAGCCGGAATGGAACTTATGGGAACTGTGCGAAACGTTATAGATTTTGGTGCATTTGTAGACATAGGCGTGCACCAAGATGGTCTTGTTCACATAACACAAATCAGTAATAAGTTCATAAAGCATCCATCAGATGTTTTAAAAGTTGGAGATATAATAAAAGTTTGGGTTATAGCTGTTGATGTAGATAAAAAACGCATAAGCCTTACAATGAAAGATCCAGAAGCAAAGTAATTAATAATTAAAAACAGTAAAGAGGCAGTGACGAAATTATTTTATTTCATCACAGCCTCTTTTAATATTGATTATATTTGCAAAACACACTAAAAGGTCGCCCTGTAAAGAGCGACCTCAGACCGCCCTAAAACCCACAAACGCAAAAAAATCAGCCAGTTTGGCTCATTTTTTTGCTTCCTACGTCACAAACCCCCTAAAAATTCCCTCATATACCCTCGTATTACTCGGTCATTTTAGGAAATTTGTTCCTTGTCTTGCAGATTTTTGGACAGTCAGACAGCGTGTGCAAAAAAGCAGGACTTTTTTGACACACTAAAAGGTCGCCCTGTAAAGAGCGACCTTTTTATTGCTTAATTAGAAATTATATTTTTTGCCTGTTTCGTATGAAATGTATGCACCTTCCATTAAACGGCTTAGCATTATTGCATCATCAGTTGTAAATGGTGCTTCTTTTCCGTTTACTACAGCATCTATCCAGTGGTGGATAGGTCTTTCCATAGCTTCTGGAAGCTCCACTTTTGTCCAAACATTGTCAGAACCCATGAACATAACGTCCTCGCCTCTTGCAACGATAGCGCCTTCTGTTCCGCTTACTTCAAGAGTATATGGGTTGCCCACTGATACAAATCCTGTTTCAGAAACACCAATTGCTCCATTTTCAAACTCAATTAAAGAAACAGCGTTGTCTTCAACTGGTTTGTCTGTAATTTTTGTAAATGTTGATGTGATGCTTACAGGCTCACCTAAAATTGCAGCTAAAGTGTACATTGGATGAGCACCTAAGTCCATCATTGCACCGCCACCACAAGTTTCTTTATCGTAAAATGTTTCAGGAAGCCAGCCTAAAACTGAACCGCCATGAACATTTCTTACTCTTGCATATGTAATTCTGCCAAGTTTTCCGCTCTCAACACAAGCTTTAACAGCTCTTACATGAGGGAAAGTCATGTGTGGGTAGCAAATTGTAAATTTGCCTGCTTTTTCATTAATAACAGCAGCCATTTCACGAGCTTCTTTTTCTGTAAAAGCTAAAACTTTTTCAGTGAAGATGTGTTTGCCAGCTTCTGCAGCTTTTTTAATAATTTCAGGGTGATCACTTGTTTGTGTGCAAATTACAACGGAGTCTATGTCTTTATTCTCCAAAATTTCTTCATAACTTGCTATTGCTGGGATATCAAATTTTTCTGCACAAGCTTTTGCAGCGTCTGCGTCTTTATCCCATACGCCTACAACTTCTGCTAGTGGGTTTTCAAGAGAAGCCTTTGTGTACTCTGGTGTGTGAACATGCCATGCGCCAATAATTGCGATTTTCATAATTTCTACCGTCCTTTATACTTTCTTAATAAACTCTTTATGACATTTTTGACAAGTAACTTGTATTTTTCCTCTACCCTTAGGTGCACGCAAAACTTGCTTGCATGAAGGGCACTTGAAATATTTATAAGTCTTTCTTTGAGTAAATGTCATTTTTCTCATTTTAAACCATTTTGTTATGGGTGTCAATAATTTTAAAAAAGTAAAATATTCTTTTTGTCTTGCTTGAATGTTTCTGGAAAATGTTCTGTAAAGGGCATAGCCATAAATTGCAAAGGAAACAAAGCTTAGTGGCCACAACATTAAAATTTGTCCCACAAGCGAAATTACAAGGCCTGCTATTAAAAGCGTTAAATTAAGCTTATCCGTCCCGTATCTTCCATACATAAATCTTGCAAATCTGTTTAGCAAGTAAAACACCATCTTTCAAAGTTTTAATAAAATCAGTATAAGGCTTTAGCGTGTTAATTTCAATAATTAATAAATTCTTTTACATCTTGTTTACAGAATGTTTTCTTTTTAAAAATTTCTCTTGACATTTCGAACAAATGTTCTATAATATAAATATGAAACATTTGTTCGATTAAAGGGAGTGAAATGCCATGGAACTAGAAAAAGTGATACTGCATGTTGATATGAATAATTTTTATGCCTCTGTTGAATGCATAGATAAACCGCATTTAAAAGATGTACCCATGGCAGTTGGAGGGGACGAAAGTAAAAGACATGGAATTGTACTTGCAAAGAATATGCTTGCAAAAAAAATGGGTGTAAAAACGGCAGAAGCTTTGTGGCAAGCACGAAGAAAATGTCCTGATATAGTTTTTGTAAAACCTAATTTTGAAAAATATGTAAGCTACTCAAAGGCGGCAAAAGAAATTTATAAAAGATATACAGATAAAGTGGAAAGTTTTGGACTTGACGAGTGTTGGCTGGATGTAAGTGGCAGTATAAGACTTTTTGGAAGCGGTGAGGAAATTGCCGAAAAAATAAGAGAAAGCATAAAAAATGAACTTAATTTAACTGTGTCTATTGGTGTAAGTTTTAATAAAATTTTTGCAAAACTTGGAAGCGACATGAAAAAACCTGATGCGGTAACAGTGATAAAAGAAAAAGATTTTAAACAAAAAATTTGGAATTTGCCAGCGGGCGAACTTTTGGGAGTGGGCCCTACAGTGCAAAAAAAGCTTTTGGGCATTGGAATATCTACAATAGGAGAATTGGCTCAGGTTGATGTGAAAATTTTACAAAAAAATTTTGGCAAACAGGGTAGAGTAATTTGGGAATATGCAAATGGACTTGATAAGTCAGAAGTTGCAGATATACTTTCTGAGAGGGAAGTGAAGAGCATAGGCAATAGCACTACAACAGCACGTGATATTTTAAGCCTGCAAGATGTAAAACTAACATTTTATATGCTGGCTCAAACGGTCGCAAAAAGGCTTAGAGAGAAAAATTTAAAGGCAGGCGGAATACAAATAAGCATTAGAAAATGCAATTTAGAAACCACCCAGCACCAAACTAAACTAGATTTGCCAATAAATTCATCAAAAGAAATTTTTAATAAAGCTTATGAGCTTTTTAAAAAGACAAACGCAAAACTTCCACTTAGAGGGCTTGGAATAAAAAGTTTTGACTTAAGGGAAGATGCTGTAATGCAGCAGTCGTTATTTTACGACACAGGTGAGATTGAAAAAGAAGAAGATTTAGAAAAAACACTAGATAATTTAAAGGAAAAATTTGGAGAAAAAAGTGTTAAGCGTGCAATATTTTTAAAGGGTTCTGAACTTGTGGAAGAAGATGAATACGGAGGGCTTAGTGATGTTGCTTTTACAAAATAAAATACCCTCTGATTTGTCGGTGGAAGTGCATAACAGTACTAAAAACTTGGATATAATGGCTAAGCTTGAAATACTGACAGATGCGGCTAAATACGATGTTGCCTGCACCTCAAGTGGAGTGGATAGAAAAGGTGTAAAAGGGCAAATTGGCAATGCGGCAGCGGCAGGTATTTGCCATAGTTTTGCGGCAGATGGCAGGTGCATATCTCTTTTAAAAGTTCTTATGAGCAACGCTTGTGTTTATGATTGTGTTTACTGCGTAAATAGAAAAAGTAATGCAACAAGGCGAACTACTTTTACGCCAGAAGAATTGGTCTCCCTCGCTATTAATTTCTACAGAAGAAATTACATTGAAGGTTTATTTTTGAGTACAGCGGTGGTGAAAAATCCTGATTACAGCTGTGAGCTTATGATTAAAGCGCTCAAAATGCTCAGGTATGAGCATAACTTTAATGGCTACATCCATGTAAAGGCAATACCGGGGGCTGATGAAAGGCTGATACAGCAGTTGGGCTTTTTGGCAGACAGAATGAGTGTAAATATAGAGCTTCCATCAAATGACAGCTTGAAAAATTTGGCGCCACAAAAAACAAAGAGCGACATTTTAGTACCTATGACAAAAATAAGGGATGAAATTAAACAAAATAGTAAGGATTTAGTTAGATATAAAAAAGCCATGTCCTTTGCAAGCGGAGGGCAATCCACACAAATGATAATAGGCGCAAGTCCTGAAACAGATTATAAAATACTAAAACTCAGTGAAGGTTTATATAAAAAATTTGAGCTAAAGAGGGTGTTTTTTTCTGCGTATATGCCTGTGGTAAGCGACGAAAAGCTTCCGTCTGTCACCACTTCACCACCGCTTTTAAGAGAGCACAGGTTATATCAGGCAGATTGGCTACTGCGATTTTATAAATTTAAAGCTGATGAAATTTTAAGTGAAAAAAATCCAGATTTTAATCCCGTGCTAGACCCAAAATGCAACTGGGCGGTGAATAATATGGGCGAGTTTCCGATAGAAATAAATAAGGCATCTTACGAAATGCTTTTAAGAGTTCCAGGGATAGGTGTAATAAGTGCTAAAAGAATTTTGCAGGCAAGGCGCTACTGCACAATAGATTTTGACGGATTAAAAAAATTGGGAGTGGTGCTAAAACGGGCAAAATTTTTCATAACCTGCAAAGGAAAATTTCAGCCTAATAGATTTTTCGATGACAAAAACATACTTACAGGTGTTTTAAAAGACGGGGGACTTACCCCAAAAGAAGAACAGGGAGTGCAGTTGTCACTGTTTAACTCAAATTTGCCAAATTTACAAAAAGCAATAAGTGGACAATTATAGCTTGCTCGATTTAATTTAAGGAGGGAAAATATGAACGAAAAACATATAATTTATTATTATGACGGAACATTTGACGGCCTAATGTGCTGCATTTTTGAAAGCTTCAAATGTAGGGAAATACCGCTTTTTATAGAGCCTATGGGAGAATTTCAGCCAACTTTTTACAAAATTAAATATATTCAAACCGTAAAAGAACACGCAGATAGAGTCAAAGTTTCTATAAGCGAAAAAATTTCCACTGAGGCAAAAGAAATGGTGGAGGAAGCTTTTCTTACCTGTTTAAAAGAAAAGGAACTAAGAATTTTGTACTTTTTACGACTTGGATATAAAAGAGGAAAAGCGGTTTGCTCAATGCTGACAAATGATGATGTTTCCGCTCTTTTTAAAGCCATAACACACATGAAAAATGAAGCACATTTATTCTTAGGTTTTGTGCGATTTTCTGAGTATTCGGGTAATTTGCTCTCAGTGATAGAACCAAAAAATAATATTTTACCACTCATTGCAGAGCACTTTTGCGACAGATTTTCAGGTGAAAATTTTATGATATTTGATAAAACTCATAAGACGGCTCTGGTGCACCAAAACGGGCAAGCAGAGTTTATTAGGGTTGAAAATATAGAGCTTCCACCTACACAGGAAGAAGAGCTTTTGTGCCAAAAACTTTGGAAAAAATTCTATGACACAATAGCAATTGAGGGTAGATTCAACCCAAAATGCAGGCAGTCACACATGCCAAAAAGATATTGGGGGAATATGACAGAGTTTAAACAAATAGGTTGATATTGCAATTTGAACGCTATATTGATATAATAGAAATATAAATATCCTATTTTTAAACCTCGTGTTATAAAGGAGATATATCATGGCTAAGAATGTAAAATTAATTGTAATTTTCACAGCATTTGCATTAATAGCAATAAGTTTGTTTATCTCAAATCTTTTTTTCGGAAATCCCATATCCAAGCATATTGCTGAAAATGCCGTGCAGGAGTATGTTGATGAAAATTACAAGGAGTTCGATCTAATAAAATCGCCTCCTATTTATGTGCGCCATTTGAGTGGCTATATAGTTAATCTTCACAGTGAAAGCGTCGAAAATGTACATTTTGAAATTCGTGTTTCAATGTTTGGGCAGATAACAAAAGATTTTTATCAAATTTACACTTCAAATTCCGAAGATTTTTTATTTATGCTCAGTAATGAATATACGGCGGAAGTTTCTTCTATACTGGAAGAAATACTAAGCCGTGAAAAATTTGCTGACTGCAGTAATATAAATTCCTCATCATTTTTACTTAGTGGCAGAGATATTGACGGCGGTTTTGACAATGCAGAGGGCGGCATAGACGTAGAAACTTTAAACCCTAAAAGCACATATGATGTACAAGAACTTGCAAAAGACGGTGGTTTCATTGACATTCGACTTGGATTTAAAAACAATAACTTAAGCTATGAAAACACTGCCAATGCAATTTTATATATAAAAGAAGAACTGGAAACAAGCGGTATCAATTTTTCTCATCTCTCATTTTACGTGTATAAAAATGACAGAGAAATAGCTTATTATTTAGAAAACTTGAAAAACAGTGAAATTTATGAGGAAGGTTTTTCAAAAAGGATTGAAGAAATGGCAAAATCTACAGAGTGATGCCTTGACAAAAAAATATATACAGTATATAATTTGACTGTAAAAAATACAGAGTAGATGTGTTTGCGTGAAGTGCTGTAAAGACGGGGAGTTGCTTTATAGACGAAAGGCGAGAGCCTGCGGTGGACATGTCGCATCCCGCTGTTTCATAACATTTTGTGTAAATTCCATAGAGGTTTTATACCCCTATGGCAGATACCTCTTGTTATCACAGCAAATTTAACAAGGAGGTATTTTTTTATGTCAAAATTTGAAAAATTTAAAAAACAGCACTTAAATGTGCAAAATTTGGCGCTTATTGCGGTACTGCTTGCAATACAAATTATTTTGTCAAGATTTTTGTCCATCTCCACACCAATAATGAAAATAGGCTTTTCGTTTATTCCTGTGGCGATTGCCGCAAGAAAACTTGGCACTTTTGAGAGCATGGTAGTGGCAGGTCTTGGTGACTTAATTGGTGCAATTTTATTCCCAATAGGGCCATATTTTCCAGGATTTACCTTATCAGCAGTCATAACAGGTCTTATAAATGGCCTAAGTTATCACAAAAAATGCAACATGCAAAGAGTGATTTTTGCAGTGCTTTTAGGTCAATTTGTGTCATCACTTTTACTTAATACCCTATGGATTTCAGTGCTCTATGGCAGTAATTTTATGGCGCTTTTACCTACAAGGCTAATACAGGCAGGCATAATGTGTGCGGTAGAAATAGTTGTACTGCAACTTCTATTTGTGGGTGACAAGAAGCTTATATCTTTAAAATCGAATTAATATATAAAAAAGAACTTGTAATTAAAAGTTCTTTTTTGTTTTCTATAATTAAAAATTTATTGCAATCTAAACATGTTTTAGTGTATAATAAATATATTATATATAAGCTAAAAGGAGGCATTGATATGTTACCAGAACCTGAGCACAAAACCTCAAAAAAAGAAAAACGGTATGTTTTATATGCGACTATAGCCATTACATTTACGGTTTTTCTTATTTTTATATTTTTTCAATTTGAAAATTTTTCTATTGTAATTTCAACAATTGCTACGGCGTTTACTCCGTTTTTTTCGGGACTTGTACTTGCATTTATACTAAACACCTTTGTTAAAGGTATAGATCAGGTTATATTTAAAGGGATAAATAAGCGCTTCGAAAAAGGTAAGATTTGGAATAAAATTAAAAAACCTATTACACTGGTTTTAGCGTACTTGTTTGCTTTTGCGGTTTTGGGAATCATACTTTTCCTCATTATTCCAGAGCTTACGGTATCTATTCAAAGTTTTGTTCAAACCGCTTCAGAGACATTGCCGGGATATGTTGAAAATATTTTTGTGTGGCTTGACAACACGCTTAAATCTCTAAATTTAAATATAGATATATATGAGCTTCAAAATACACTGCTAAACACCTTTAATTGGTCAAGTCTTTTAACTGAAATCACATCTGCCGCAACAGATATTTTAGCTTCTATTTTAGCTGCTACTTTTAATATAGTATCTATTGTGTTTAGTGTGCTTATGAGCTTGATTTACTCGGTGTATTTCTTGGCTGATAAAGAGAGTCTAACAGTTTTATTTAAAAAAGTTATGTATGCATACACTCCAAAAAAAGCAGCGGATAAAATCTCTTTGTTTTTAGCGGTTGCAAACAATGTTTTTTCAAACTATGTCAGAGGCCAACTTACAGAGTGCTTAATTTTAGGCTCACTTTGTTTTATTGGAATGACCATAATAGGCCTTAACTATGCGCTTTTGATATCAGCAATACTTGCTGTTACCGCATTGGTTCCAGTTTTTGGTGCGTATATTGGTGCAGGTATTGGCGCATTCTTACTACTTCTTGTAAATCCTATGGACGCTCTGTGGTTCTTAATATTTATAGTGATATTACAACAATTTGAGGGAAATATTATCTTCCCAAGAGTGGTAGGCTCGTCAATTGGACTTCCAGGACTTTGGACGCTTACCGCAGTGCTAGTGTTTGGAAGCATGTTTGGCGTTCTTGGAATACTTTTAGGAACTCCGACAACAGCGGTGGTATACACTCTTTTAAGGCATACAACCAATGTGAAAATAGTCGAAAAAGGAATTACTCCAGATGTTTTAAACGGAGAGCAACTTCGTATTGTGTATAGAGATATTTTATTAAGGGACGAAGAAATAGTGCCTGAAAATGACATTGTTGATGAGGATAAAAGCTTTGTGGATAAAGTTAAAGATAAAATAAAAAAATAAAAAAGTCCGCCGC
>CAYJJB010000039.1:0-17763 GCA_964370405.1 uncultured Eubacteriales bacterium
GATACTAACTTAGATATAAATAACAACTTCCCAAGACAACTAAACGGACAAACAGCGGGCGTTGAGTTTTATGCTGACATCCACGGTCTATCAACGGCAAATGAAGCATATGTTTTACAAGACGAACTGGATAAAGGTCAAGTGGACCTTGCTCTTTATCAAAACCCACACATAGTTGTTTCTCAACCAAATCTATTAGTTGCAGAGGGCAAAACTGAAAATGTTGAGGTAACTTTAGTAGGTCAAGGTAAATTGACTGAAGGTGAGGTGTACATAACAGAAGATGGAAACTATTACGTAGAGACCACTGATACAAAAGAAAGCGACACAAAGTATAGTGTAAAAGTAGACGGCATAGAGCAAACCCTTGAAGATGGCAGTACAACTAAGCTTATAGCGAAAGATGCGACAACAAAAGCTACTAACTTCTTTGGTGAAGAGCTTGTAACAGTTACTGATTACAAAGTATACTTACACCCATATGTAACTTTCCATAAAACTAGTTATGATGACGCTCATACTGGTACATGGGACGATACTTCAATCATTACCGATGAAGTTAATGTTGACTTAGAAACTGTAGAAGTAACATCACAATACGGTAAAGTTTTAGTAGACGATATCCCAAGAATTTCTGCACCGTTAGATTATGCTTTTGCAGGTTGGAAATATGTGCAAGAGGGTGGATATACTCAAACAAGAGCAGACCCATCGGCTTATTCGAGTACAGAAAGATATTCAGACTTCTACCCAATATTCTTAAAAGATGTTGTGGGTGGAGTAGATGAAGAAACAGGCTTAGAAACAGGCGATGGAATACCTGATGATTATCAAGTTAAAATTGAGTTTAAAACCACTATAGGCGGGTCTATATCAAAAGGTGAAGAAACAATAACAAATACTACAGACGCATTTGTGGTATATAAAACAAGATATAAAGGAAACACTGCATCATTCTTGTATCCAGATCCAGCATTCCATCCATCTAACTGGACAAGTTCTACATATACTAGGGTAACACTGGAAACAGAAGATGTTCCATCTTGGGCAGTGGATGAACACTATACATATGTAGGCTGGAAATCAACAAACCCTGTAGGCACTTGGATGACCACAGAAGATATAGTAAATCAGCCAAATGGATTTGCACCAGACGTTGTAACTCTTACAGCTACATTTACTAGAAATACACATAATATAACTTTCATCCCAGCAGATGAGGGACAAGGAAGTATTGAAGAAACTACTTTAGTAGTAGACGAAGGTACATATCTTGATAATGACGATTTTACAAATAGCATAGGCGAAAGTCGTTCAGAACCCGCATATGGTTATACATTTGAAGGCTGGGAGGAAATTGATCCTGATACAGGATTGGTTATCGGTACTTATACGCAAGCAGAGCTTGAGGCAATTGAAATACTTGAAGATCATACATTTAGGGCAAAATATGAGAAGATTGAATATACAGTTAACTTCGAAATTTATGACCCAAAAACTGGTAGCTTAATTGAAGATGATATTGGCAACTCAATAGATGAGGTAGCTGAACAAAAAGTTTTCTTTGGTGGAACAATTGGACTACTTGGTACATCTGGTAAAGTTCCTGGAACACATGTAACTGATGACCCACTTTGGGCAGATATAATGGAATTTGCTTACTGGGAATACACAATGGATGTTGAGCCAGAAGAAACAGACCCTGAAACAGGTCTACCAATACCAAAAACAGTGACAGGTCAAACTAATGACCCATCAAGCCTTGTTATTACAGGTAATGTAACATTTACAGCCCACTTTGGTGGCAAACCATTTGTTGCAATTACTCATACAGGTAATGCACAAGTAGGCGGAGCAAAATTTGAAGATGCACAGGCAAGTTATGAAGCATTTGATTTTGATAGTCCAGGATATAATGCATTAACACTACAGGATTCAATTGATTCCTTAGCTTTTGGTGGTGTTGATCCAAAGCCTGCCACAGGACATTTTGATAGCGGACTTAGATTTAAAGCAAATGAGACATATAAAGTTATAGAAGTTAATGCTTATGCACTTTATAGTGAAGCAAATGCAACACAAACTGTTGAAATATGGAAAGAAGACGGTTCTGTAGACACGGCAGCGGCATTGGCAGCTCTTCAAGCAAATACTCCAGCTACTGAAATTAAAATCGAGCTTGGAAAATCTGTTGAAACAAATAATTTCCAAGATATAGGTTATATCAAAGTAAATAACATAGGTGGCGAAGATGGCACACCTTGCGCTATACTGTTTGAAGTTGTAACAGAGCGTGTAAAACACATTGTTACATTCGACCCAACTGAAGGTGCTATAAGCACTGAAAACGAAGCCTTTGAAAATAACGGCGGTGTGCTTCCAACAGGAGCTGAAAAATATGCAACCCAAGAAATCACTCACAATGACAAAGGTTTAATTTACCCAGAAGTTGAGGACACAGACACAGATAATAGAGTGCTTGATTACTGGGGTATAGAAAACGCTGAAGGCGTGATAGAAGAAGTAACAGACACAGCACTTATTAACAGCAAAATTACAGGACCTGTAACTTATAAAGCAGTGTATGCCGAAGACTTAAACAACGACGGTGTTGCTGATTACAAACAAACTATATTTATTTATAAAAGTGCAAATGAAGCTGAGCTTACTGTAACGGATACCGAAACGACAGAAGAGAAAAAAGAGTATGTCACAGGTACTGAAAACGAAGCTGGAAATCTTGTAGCTTCACCACCAAGTGACAATATCACAAAAGTATTTACAGACCCAAATAAATACGACACTGACGGTTGGAAATTCTACACACTTGATGATGGCGGAAACAAAGTTTACATTGAAGATGCTGATGGCGAACATCTAATGGTATCAGGCGATGCGGCACTTGAAGATCTTGAATTTGAAGTAGGACAAACAATTTATGTTGAGGCATCAATTATACAAATTGGTTATGACGTTATCTTTGAAGTAAAAGAAGAAGACGGAACACTACCAAATGGTGAATATGTAGAAGCTGAAAGCCTATATAGAGAAGTAGAAGACGTTAGAGTAGGTCAAAGCGTTGAAGTTACACCAGATGTTACAGCAAACGATGGCAAAACTTTTGTAGGCTGGAAAGTAAAAGATGATGAAACTAACACTATAGTAAATCCAAAAGACTATGTAATTGAAGCTGAAAACTTAGTGTTTGAAGCAGTCATGATGCCAGATTACTCAGTTGAAGTTGAAAACGACTTGGTAATTAAAGGTGAAGGATTTACAATACCGTACAAGGACACTGAAGGTCTAACAGCTGAACAAGCTTTAGTAAAAGCAGAAGCAGACGGTTGGAGCAGTGTTACAGGTACAAAATATCCTGTGAATATGCACGAGGACGAACTGCAAAAAATTAAAGATGTTGGACCTAACGGAGGCATAGTTGAGGTAGAAATTACAACTACTGACGAGAATTTTAACACTGTTAAAAAGACTATCTTAGTTACAGTTTTAGGCGAAAATACTGAGTCAGAAAAAACAGAAAGTGGTCTAAACTTAAGTATTACTGGTAATAATTTTGTACTAGAGCAAGAAGAGCTAGAGTATTATGATGAAAACCTATCAGAAATAAAAAGTGACGTTGAGTCAGTTGTAGTTGAAACTAAAAAAGAAATTACCGAAATAACTCCTGATGCAGGTCATATGGAAGATATTAAAAATGCAGGCGAAAACGGCGGTTTCTTCCCACAAGAATACGAGGCAACAGAAGACGGCGCTACTGTATCTACAACAGTTACTGCTGTAGTAACTGGTACACAAACTGATGTTGTATCAAACGGCGGATTATCATTAGGTATTACAGCACTTGGTTTTGTAGTTCCTAATGAAAAAGCAAAAGATTTAGACGATGACACAGCAAAACTTGAGTCAGAGGTTAAGTCAATGATACTTGAAACATCAGAAAATGTTACAGATATTTCTGTAAATCAAGATGAACTTGAAGTAATCAAAAAAGTAGGCCCAGAGGGAGGCATTTTCCCACTTACATATACATCAACAAAAATTGTAAAAGATCCTATAACAATGGTAGAAACAACACTTTCTGTTTCAACCACAGTAAATGTAGTTGTACCAGGACTAGATGTTGATGTTGATGATGAAAGCGATCTTTCAATTAAAGCAGAAGACTTTACTATTCCTTATGTAGATGCTGTAGACATTACAGATGATATTGCAAAAGATATGTCTAGTGTAAGTGCACTGCTTGCAAAAAGTGGCGTTGATATTGATATAGAAAATATCACTATAGCAGATGAACACAAAGCACAACTTGAAGCCATTAAAAATGTTGACAAAGAAACAGGTGACACATTGCCACTTACCTTCACTGCAACAGACAAAGATGGCAACACAGTACAAACTACTATTAATGTAACAGTTTTACCACTTGCAAAATATGATGTCACATTTGAAATTCCAGAAAATGGAAAGTTTGATGATGACACTACAGAAAAATCAGAAAAAGTATTTGAGGGCGAAAAAGTAACAGCTACTCCAAATGTAAATCCTGAAACTGAGTATGAATTTGTGGGTTGGTATGTAAAAGGAGATAAAACTGAAACTATTGTAGACCCAACTGCAAATGTAGTGACTGGAGACATCACTTATGAAGCAAAAATATTGCCATCATACAAAGTAGAAAAAGAAGGCGATATAGTTTTAGAAGCAGAAGGATTTACACTAGAACAAAGTGAGTTAGATCCACTTACAAAAGATAAAGTTCTTGAAAATGCAGGAGCATCAGCATGGAACCCTGAAACAGGAGAAATTTATGAAGATGTTACAATAAGCGATGAGGACTTAGAAAGAATTAAAAACACAGGCCCTGAGGGCGATATCTTAGATGTTACTGTTACAGCAAAAGATAAAGATGGTAACACAGTGGAAAAAGTAATTAAAGTTGTTGTTTTAGGTACTGATGTTGAAGAAGACACAAAAACAGGTATTTCAATTAAAGCAAAAGACTTTACAATTCCACATGCAGAGGCAGGCACAATTACAGATGAAATTGCAAAACTGAAATCTGAAGTTGAAGCTGCAATTGCAACAACAGGCGAAGATGTGACGAATATTAAAGTAGATGAAAAAATGCTTGAAGCAATTAAAAATGCGCCAAGCACAGGTGGTAAATATCCACTAACATTTACTGCAACGAATAAAGACGGAAATACGATACAGACTACAATTGAAGTTACCGTAGAACCTGTTCCAGCTGTTCCAACACCAACGCCTACACCAGCACCTGTTCCAACACCTGGACCTACAGCACAACCAACTGTAGCGCCAAGTGCAAGTCCAACTCCAAGCCCAAGCCCATCACCAACAGTAGAGCCAACACCAGAGCCTACAGTAGAGCCAACGGCTGAACCAACACCGGAGCCTACACCAGAACCTAGTGCTATACCTCTACCTGACAGTGAAGATGGCAGCGGAACAGGCGGACATGTTACACCTGATAAAGTTGAAGTTGGCGATGATGAATTATCAGAAGATGATTATTCTATTGATGAAAACGGAAACTTAGTTATAAATCCTGATTATATAGCTACACTGCCAAATGGTGAGCATATAGTAAGGGTTACAACGGGTGAGGGTGATGTTTATGAGTCAACAATTATAGTAGACGAGGGCGCAATTTTATCGGCAACACCGTTTAAAGCAATTGGAGGCGCATGGAGTTTATTTGACCTTATAATGACCATAGTAGCGATTATACTTGCAATACTATATTTGGTTATCAGACCTAAGAAAAGGGATGATGAAGAAGATGAGTATGTAAGAAATCAATATCAAGAGGAAGAGAAGCATAAGAAGAGAATAGTAACAAGCGTAGGTTTATTCCTATTTGCAATATTTAGTGTAATACTATTATTCTTAACTCAAGACTTCACACAACCTATGATAGTATTTGATATCTGGAGTATAGTATTTGCTATTGTAGCTTTAATTCAAGCTTTCATAATGTTCTTCATAAGAAAGAAAAATGAAGATGAAGAAGAGCAAGAGCAAGTAAACTTTTAAGTCAAATAAATATTAAGCAAAATTATAAAACACAGAAACCGCACTTCTTTTATGGAGTGCGGTTTTTTACATGTTAGCGGGTATTGTGTTTTGCTCCATTTTGTGATAAACTTACATTAACACGTTAATACACGAAAGGGGTCAAGGTTTATGAGAGCAGTTTTATCTGTTATAGGAAAAGACACAGTAGGAATTTTAGCAAAGGTGAGTACAGTATGTGCAAAATATAATGCAAATGTTACAGACGTTACACAGTCTGTTTTGCAAGATGTATTTGCAATGATTATGCTTGTTGATATATCAAAACTAAATGCAAGCTTTACAGAGCTTTCGGATACAATGAGCGATTTATCAAAAGAACTTGGACTTTCAATTTATGTTATGCATGAGGATATTTTCAATTCCATGCATAAAATCTAAGGTGGCGCTATGATAAATGTTTATGATATTTTAGAAACAATAAAAATGATTCAAGATGAGTGTCTTGACATTAGAACCGTAACAATGGGGATTTCACTTTTAGACTGCATAGATAGTAACATTGATATAGCTTGCAAAAAAGTGTACGATAAAATTACAAATAAAGCGAAAGACCTTGTAAAGGTTGGAGAGGAACTTGAAAAAGAATATGGTATTCCAATTATAAATAAAAGAATTTCAGTAACTCCAATTGCAATAATTTCAGCGGCCTGCAAACAAAGTCCCGTACCTTTTGCAGTTGCAATGGACAAGGCAGCAAGAGATGTTGGGGTAAACCTTATAGGTGGATACTCGGCTCTTGTACAAAAAGGATTTTCTGCAGGTGATATAGAGCTTATAAATTCTATTCCAGAAGCACTTTCTATTACAGAAAGAGTATGCTCGTCGGTAAATGTAGGCTCCACTAAAACAGGAATTAATTTAGACGCATGCAAGCTTATGGGCGAGATAGTGAAAAAGTCGGCAGAACTTACAATAGACAGCGCTTGTTTTGGTGCTGCAAAACTTGTTGTATTTTGCAATGCGGTGGAGGATAATCCATTTATGGCAGGTGCTTTTCATGGGGTTGGCGAGCCTGACTGCATGATAAATGTAGGCGTTTCAGGTCCTGGTGTTGTAAGGGCGGCACTTGCAAAATATCCTGATGCAAATATTAGTGAAATTGCAGATATAGTAAAGAAGACTTCATACAAAATTACAAGAGTAGGGCAGCTTATAGGTGTGGAAGCCTCAAAAAGGCTTGGTGTTCCGTTTGGCATAGTTGACTTATCACTTGCGCCTACACCTGCAGTGGGTGACAGTGTTGCACATATTTTAGAGGAAATAGGGCTTGAGCAGTGTGGAACACATGGCACAACTTGTACTTTGGCGCTCTTAAATGATGCAGTAAAAAAAGGTGGAGTAATGGCGTGCTCAAGAATTGGTGGACTGTCTGGTGCGTTTATTCCAGTATCTGAAGATGCAGGAATGATAGCTGCAGCAAAAAGTGGATCTATAACAATAGATAAATTAGAAGCTATGACGGCGGTGTGCTCTGTAGGGCTTGATATGATAGTAGTGCCGGGCGATATCACACCTGATACAATTGCAGCAATTATTGCAGATGAGGCGGCAATAGGTATGGTTAATAATAAAACAACCGCAGTAAGGGTTATTCCTGCAATAGGAAAAGACATAGGGGAAGAGCTTGATTGGGGTGGCCTTTTCGGTTGTGGACCTGTGATGAAAATTAACTATAATTCTCCATCAAAGTTTATAAACAGGGGCGGACAAATACCAGCTCCGTTACATAGTTTAAAAAATTAAAGTGTAGAAAACAGCGGCAATTGTGCCGCTGTTTTTGGTCGCCCGACAGCGTGTGAATATAGAATCAAAAATACAAAAAAATCGCACTATACAAAAGCATTTAATGCCCAAAAAGCTAAAATATAGGCTAAAATTTCTATTCCTTTAGTAAGGTTTGATGAAAGTGAAATTTCTCGTTTAAAGTATTGTTAAATTGTTGACATAGCATGACAAAAAGTGATAAAATTATATTGAAATAAGCAAAATGTAAATTCTTAAGCAGGCAAGATTGGAGAAGAATTATGAAACTAAAAAAAAGATTACTTGCGGTAACTTTGGCACTTATGATGGTGTCAAGTGTTGCTATGCAACCTCTTTCTATGGTGAGCGCAACTAGTGGAAGTGAACCACAGCAGGAAGAGTTTGTTGACGGAGAAAAATCGGAACTTTTGGTCATAACAAATGCAACTTTAAATGAGAGTGATAAGTTGCAAGTTGTAACTCAAGGTTCACAAACAGAGGTGCTTAAACCTAAGTTAAATGTCACATATGAAGATGGCAGTACGGATAGTATAGATGTGACATGGACAGCTGATACAGCGTTCGATATTAACACTGTAAATACATACAACTTTACAGCTAGTGTAGATACAGAAAAGTACACGCTGAGTGACGGTGTAATATTACCTAACTTTACAGTTGAAGTGAAGGCAGTAGAGGAAGATGTTAAAGCTGCTAAAATTATAACAGAAGTTGCAGAAGTAGCACCTGTTAGTTTCACTGTGGGTGAAGATGTTACAAGTGTAGATTTTCCAAGTCTTGCTGCAACACTTGAGGACATGACAACTGAGAATATTGATGCAATATGGACTGCAAAGGATGTTGGCTTTACAGACACAGCTGTAGCAGGTATATATGTATATACAGCAAGCTTGATAGATGATGCGTATAAACTTTTAGAAGGTGTAACGCTGCCTGACTTTACAGTAGAAGTTAAAGATGTTTTATCACCTGAAACAGGAGGTGATGAAGAGGAAGAGGAAACAACCGACGCCACTCCTCCAAAACAAAAAGCAGCTCCTGCAGCTGAACCTATTACACTTGTATTTGATTTAAACGTTAACGGACGCGCAGATGAAAATGAAAAAACTATGCAAGTTAGTATAGATAGCACTATAGCCCAATCAGAAATACCAGCTGGATTTGAAGAAGCAGTATGGTACTATCCAGTTAGTGGTGGCGATGGATATGGTTATTTTGAATTTGCCTTTGGTGACAGTGGCACGACCATATTTGAAGACATGAAAAATCATAATGATATAATTGCTCTTCAGCCATATTGGATGATTACATTTGATACAAACGTAAATGGAGATAGTGACGAATCTGATTATGTAACTATGATGCCCAATGGAGAACAGTATAGTTTTAGTGATCAAAATAGAGCAGAGGAACGCATGGCAAAACAGCCGACTGGGTGGAAAATATGTAATACAGATGACAGAGTTGTTTTCCAAGGGCCATCAAGAGAAGGTGTAAGTGCTACGGTGGCAAATTCAAATAGTTTTCTTTGCCCACTGTTTGAAACACAAGTGTATTTTTATAATGGAAAAACCGTTCCAAATTATATTTCAGATTTAGAATCGGCGACAGTGGCATCAGGCTTTGTTAACATAGATGGCACAATTTCTCCAAGCACACCAAGCACGTATGGTGGAACAATTGGAAATGTATGGGATGCGAAGTACTTAGAAGAGAATTTTGACTTGCTTGACTTTGAAGGTTGGTATACAGCACCAAATGGTGGCGGTACACAGTGGATTTCTGGAAGTACAGTAGTGTCTGAAAGCCATGTTGTTTCACTACTCGAAAATAATGAAACGGCTAAAAGGCAAGACGTGATTATCCTATACCCTAAAGCTGTAAATTTAATTAGAGTGAATTTGCACGGTGAGGATAGTTGGGATGATATAACTACTGTAAAAGTACGAGAGGGAGAGAGAATAACCCGAAATACTTTAGATATTTACGGTGTGGCTTTAGGTGATATTGTTGATGGCGTTCATGATGAGATTGACATTGGAACTGGTGAAATCTTTGCTGGATTTAGAGCGATAGATTCGCAGAACAATTACATACCTTGGTCGTTTGACCCCGCAACTGGTACTATTGTAGATTCAAGCTATGCAGAGGAACCTTGGGATGACCCGTACGAAATTAATTTATATGCGGTAATTCAGGCTGATGATAAATTCACAATTGATTTTGATCTTGATGGAGATGGATTAATAAACAAATATGGAGAATCAGATAATCAGCTAAAGGTTGATAAAGATGTAGCGGCTAATCCGTCAGTAGAGGATATTCCTGTAAGCCCTGAAAAATGGGTGGATCAAAATAATGATGAATTTACATTTGGTGTTGAAGGTACTGTAGTAGATGAAAATAAAATATTAACACCTTATTATAAAGTTGACTTTAAAAACCATGCAGGTACAGTAGAAGGAGAGGGCGGAATAAACCCACCTGAAACTATTAAAGTTGGCGAGAAAATTGAATATCCAAAAAATCCAGATTTGGAAAGTACGGAGGACCCTAAGGCTTGGTATGTTGATAAAAATGAAAATGGGCAAATAGACGGTGGAGAAGAATGGAATTTTGAAGAAGACATAGTCACAGAAAATATTACTTTGATTCCATTTTGGGGTCTTAAAGTGACATTTGATGCCGACGGAGATGGTGAAATTGATGTCAGCGAAGACGGTAATGATGGAATAGTATATGTTGGTGAAGGTGATGTCATTGATGAGGACCACCCAGATCTTCCTGACGGTTACTGGGACGATAGATTTAATTTTGAAGGCATAAGAATAGACCCATCAACTGGTAAATGGCTTGATAAAAATGGTGATGAGTTTATACTTGCAACTAGCGGTGATGGTTCAACTGTATTGGAAGATAAAGAGCTAACTCTATATTTTACAGTTGAATTTAAAGAAGACAACGAAATAGATGCTGATACAAATATAACCAATCCTAATCAAGATGTCATAGTTTTTGGAAAAGTAACAGCACCACAAAATAATCCACAAGAGGAAAAGGGTGACCCTGATCTTTGGTATCGTGATGGAAGCTACTATTTTGAGCCTGACGGCAAAGCACAATCGTATGAAGTGTGGAATTTTGATAATGATGTTATAACCGGAAACACAGTTCTAACACCGTTTTGGGGTCATGAGGTTATATTTGATATAAACTATGACGGTGAATATACCCTTTATAAGGACCAAGTGGTATATGTAAAAGACGGTGAATATGTATACTATACAGATATTACATCGCATTTTGGGAGAGAAACATGGGTTGACGAAAATGGTGAAATTTTTGAACTTAAGGGAGAAGTTACAGACGGTACCGCTGTAGAAAGAGATTATATCGTACGCCCAGCGCAAGAAATGTATGTCTTCTTTGATGATTTGGAGTACAGCTCTGCTCAAGAATTAATAGATGCAGGCTACGATATAGATGAGTATATCCATACCGGTATAATGGATAAAGAAGGCGATGTAATTGATGGAAGTGAAGAGTTTTGGGATCAGCCAGGCGAGTTGGGTACGGGATTATTAGAAACAGGCGAAGGTCTAGGTATAGAACCTGGTAAAGAGCTAAAAGGTTGGTACACAGGACCAAATGGCACAGGCCTTAAGTTTGAATTTGATGAATACGGAACAGTGCTTTCTCCAACACAAAAAAGTTTCGATTTTGATAATGACGGAACTTTAGTTGCGTCTGTAGTTTTGTATCCATATGTAATTACTACAGGTAATCACGTTGTAGGATTTGACCTTGACGGCGATGGAAACTCTGAAAAAAATATTGAAGTTGAAACAGGTGCTACAGTAAATGGCAGTGAAATTCCTTATACAGAAACAACACCAGTAAAATGGGTTTACAAAGACGATGGAGTAGAGAAAGAGTTTACATTTGATGAGGGTGGTACAGAAGTTGAAATGGACATACTTCTAACTCCTGTATACACAGTGCAGTTTGAAGATGGAAACGGAAACGTTGAGAGTGCAACAGGCACAAACCCACCACAAGAAAAAACTGCAGGTGAAACAGTAGATGCACCAGTAAATCCAGATAAAGGCACACCAGAATTTTGGTATGTTGATGAAAATGTTAATGGGAAATATGATGAAGGTGATAAAGTATGGACTTTTGAAACTGATAAAGTGACAAATAACATAACACTCATCCCATATATTAAACACACAGTAGGCTTTGACCTTGACGGCGACGGCACAGCTGACCCTGAAAAAGATGTTGAAGTTGAAACTGGTACACCTGTTACAGAGGAACAAGTTCCAAACACAACAACTCCAACTCCTCCAAAAGGTTGGGTTGATGAAGATGGAAACGAAGTTGAAATAAACAAAACTCCTATTACAGAAAATGAAGTTTTAAGACCTGTTTATGAAGTTAAATTTGAAGATGGTAAGGGTAATATTGATACTACTTTAAATAAACCACAAGAAAAAACTGTAGGCGAAAAAGTAGAGGAACCTAAAAATAATCCAACAGACGGAACAATTGATTTTTGGTATATAGATTCAAATGACAACGGTAAATATGACAGCGGTGAGAAGAAGTGGAATTTTGGCACAGATAAAGTGACAGAAAACATAACTTTAACACCTCAAGTAAAGTATACCGTAAGTTTTGAAACTACACCAAGTGGTAACCCAAGTGCTGAATATGATAATTTCATAACAGAAACTGTTGTATCAGGAAATAAAGTTGCAAAACCTACAACAAGTCCACCAAGTGCAACTGATGGAACATTTGTGGGTTGGCAAATTGAAAATCCAACAACAGGGCAAAGAGAAGAGTTTAACTTTAACGATACTGTAATTGAAGGCAACATATCACTTTATCCATATTTTGAGTATGATGTAAATGTAACTAACACTTATAACATATCAGATAACGGAAGTGGTACTTATGGACCTGGTGACAGAGTTACTATAAACGCAGGTTCAAGATCTAATTACACATTTACAGGTTGGACAATAAGTGTAGGGTCTGTAACACTGGCAAGTCCTAGCAGTGCGCAAACAAGTTTTGTAATGCCAAATGGCAGTTTAACAATAACAGCAAATTGGCGACAAAATGCTACTCCAGTTACACCGACACCAGCTCCTGATGAGTTCACACTTACAGTAGAAGATGGAACAGGGGATGGAACATACGAAGAAGGCGACAGAGTGAATGTATCGCATGATGATACACAAACACCTGAAGGACAAGAGTTTGTAGGTTGGGATACAGATGGCGACGGCGAAGTTGATGTAGAGGATGAAGACTTTATATTTACTATGCCAGGCGAAAACACTGTTATAAGACCTGTTTATGAAGATATTGAAGAAGAATTTGACTTAACAGTAAATGATGGTAGTGGCACAGGTACATATGTGCCTGGTACAAGAGTGCCAATATCTCATGATGAAACCAAAACACCTGAAGGACAAGAGTTTGTAGGTTGGGACACAGATGGTGATGGCGAAGTTGATGTAACTGATAAAGATTTTACATTTACAATGCCTGATGAAAACACAACAATAAGTCCTGTTTATGAAGATATTGAAGGGGCAGGAGAAGAGTTTGAACTTACTGTAAATGGTGGTGACGGTGACGGCACATATGCACCAGGTGAAGAGGTAGATGTTACTCTTGGAACTGTTCCAGAAGGACAAGAGTTTGTAGGTTGGGACACAGATGGTGATGGCGAAGTTGATGTAACTGATGAAAACTTTATATTCACTATGCCAGACGAAAATACTGTAATCACAGCAATGTATGAGTCGACAGACGATGCCGATAAACCACTAATTGATGGTGACGGTGGTATAACTATTCCTCCAACAGGTGACGGAAAAACTCCAGAAAATGTAACAGTTGATGGAAATGAACTTGGCGAAAATGACTACACCATAGGAGAAAACGGTGAAATAATTTTAAGCCCAGACTTTATAGCAACTTTGCCTAATGGCGAGCATATCATCGGAGTAGAGTTTGACGGTGAATATTATGAATCTACAATTATCGTAGAAGAAGGTGCAGCACTTTCTGCAACACCATTTAGAGCTATTGGCGGTGCATGGAGTTTATTTGATTTAATAATGACAGTAGTTGCAATTTTACTTGCGATTATCTATCTAGCAGTAAGACCAAAAAATAATGAAAATCAAAATGAGTATGCTTATAATAACGACGAAGAAAAACACAAAAAACGTATTGTTACAAGCTTAGCATTATTCTTATTTGCAATGTTTAGCGTAGTATTATTACTACTAACTCAAGATTTCACAAAACCAATGATAATATTTGATATCTGGAGTATAATATTTGCACTAGTAGCACTAATTCAAGTTGTTGTGATGTTCTTTGTCAGAAAAAAAAACGATGAAGAAGATAGACAAGCAAACATATATTGATTAAATTAAGCTGAGGGTGTCAATTTTGACACCCTTTCTTTTTTTTCTCTTTTTTATGTTATAATTTAGTAAAGGTGAATTTGACGATTTACAATAAATGAATTAATGGAGGGATTACAGTTGAAACTTACAAAAAAAATTATAGCACTTTTTCTTATTGCGGCTCTAGCGGTGAGCCTAATTGCTTGTTCTGCAAATGAAAACACTCAAAGCAATTCATCAGAGTCTTCTGTCAGCGAAAAAGTAGATGATGAAAATAAGGAAAGTGAAGATAAAGAAGAAAGTGAAGAAAGTGAAGTCAGTAACGAAGATAACGATGAAAATTCGCTGGTTTCAGATAATGCGGAAGAGTCAATAGATACAAATGATGGATTTATGTATGATGAGGGCTATCTGCTTAGTGCATGGGATAATGACGACGAGCAGGCTAGTTTGCAATTTTACTCTGACTACACATTTGACCTTTCAACAGCTGTAAATTTAGGTTTTGGCACATGGGAGTACATGCGTGAAGAGAATAAAATCGTTTTATACTATGATGGACAAACCCTTTATGGAAGCATAGACTCACAAGGTAATTTAGAGTTTGATTTTGCAGACGGAGTTTTTTATGATGTTTATGCGCCGTTTTATATAAGAGAAGTCGACAGTGAACAAATTGTGGGTATATGGGATAATCATACTGCGTGGATGAGCCTTACACTTAATCATGATTTTAGCTTTAGCATAAGTAGTTCTGAGCGCACAACATATGGAACTTATGTATTTGATGGGGATACAGGAGCGCTTACCCTTAATGTGAGTGAAGGCGGAACCGACTATGGAAATTATTATTTAGAAGATGATTCAATAGTGCTAGATTCACTAGCGGACTTTGGAGCATTTTATCCTACTGATGAAGCGACATATGTGCCTGAGTATTAAGTGTGTAACTGAAAAAATATAAAATCGTCAAAAACCATGAAAAAAAAGAAGCTATGACATAGTGAAAATTGTCATAGCTTCTTTTGTTTTTTGTACACAGCTTTAAAAATGATTGAGTTTGTTCTTATTACATGTTATTATTAGTAAAAAAGAAAGGTGGGAAAATATGAAAATTTTAATTGTTGAAGACGAAAAACCTATATCTCGACTAATTGAAATGAACCTTACAAAGCAAGGGTTTGTTTGCGATACAGCAATGGACGGGGATGAGGCTGTTGAAAAAATTGAAGAAAGTCCTGACCTGATTTTGCTTGATGTAATGCTTCCAAAGCTTGATGGATTTGAACTTTTAGAATATATAAAGCCATTAAAAATACCTGTGATTATGTTAACTGCAAGAAATATGACAGCCGACAAAATTAAAGGATTAAAACTTGGGGCAGATGATTATATTACAAAACCTTTTGACATGGCTGAGCTGCTTGCAAGAATAGAGGCAGTGCTTCGCAGGGTAGGCAAGATGGAAGATAAAGTTTTGATTGATGGCATAGAAATAGATTATTCATCAAGAATAGTGAAAAAAAGTGATGAGGTAATAGTTTTATCGCCAAAAGAGTACGAATTATTGTTGTTTTTTGTACAAAATAGAAATTTAGCATTATTTAGAGATGTAATAATAAATAATGTATGGGGATATGATTTTCAGGGAGATTCAAGAACCTTAGATTTACATGTTTCTCGAATAAGGCAAAAACTTGATTGGAAAGAAAAACTTGTCACTTTAAAAAAAGTAGGATTTAGGTTAGAATTATGAAATTTGCATTTAAATTAATTTTATCATCAATATTAGTACTAGTTATAGGCTTTAATGTTGGAACGGCAATCTTTATAGTTGGAAATTTTAATTACAATTTAGAGTATTATATTGACATTTCAGCTTCAAATTTTTATACACAAAAATATTTAATTGAAAGCAAGGTAGCAACTCATATAGATAAAGAGCAAGATTTAAGCAGTGAGCAGCTTATTGGTATTATTGATGAAATTAACTATTTTGGCGTATGGAATGAATATTTCGTTGATGTAAATTATAGAGAAGAGAACCTGTTTTCATCAGATGAAGCAGTGAGCGAAGTTATTGACATTGTGGGTTTAAGTCAAACGGATAAAATAAATTATACTATAGTAGAATATGAAAATGAACAGCTACTCATTTTTACAAGCAGTGTAGAAATTAACTCTGATCTATTAAAGCTTACTATAGCAGAAAATGTATCTTCTGTTTTTTTAGATGGACAAAGGCAGTTAAATTCCTTGGTGCTGATAAATGTTGCGATTATAGTATTTAGCTGTATTGTTATGGCGGTATTGTTAAGATTAATTACTAAAAGGCTAAATAAGCTTGAAAATGCTACAGCATCAATTATCAGTGGTGATTTTGATATAAAGCTTGATGAAAAGGGAAATGATGAAATATCCACTCTTTCTAAAAGGTTTAACTTGATGTCTAGCACAATAAAAGATAGCATTGAGGAGCTTGATGATTATGCAAAAGCTAGAGATATGTTTGTGGCAGACTTTTCGCATGAGCTTAAAACTCCGCTTACTTCTATGATAGGGTATGCCGATTTTATAAGAAAAGAAGAATGGGAAAATCCTGCTGTGGCAGAAGCTTCACAATACATTTATTCACAAAGCATGAGGCTTCAAAATTTAGCACAAAAAATGCTTGAACTAATGGAAATTAAAAATAGAAGTTCTTTAGATGATATAAACTTGCAAGAATTTTTATTAAGACCGATTTTTATTGATGCAATAAAAACATTAAAACTTAATTTGAAACAGAAAAATATTAAGATTAGATTTTATTGTAGTGGAAATATTTATGTGTATTGTGATAAGGTGTTACTGCAAAGTTTATTTGTAAATATTTTATCAAATGCGATAAAAGCAAGCAGTGAGGATAGTGAAATTATTATTTTAGCAAAAGCTGATGTAAATGAGGTTTATATAAGTATAGAGGACTTTGGTGTCGGAATAGATAAAGTTATTATAAATAATATTACAGAAGAGTTTTTTATTGCGGATAAATCAAGAAAAGGTGAAAACAATGGCTTGGGGTTATCTATAGCTAAAGAAATAGCCAGTATTCATAAAACAAATCTTAAGTTTGACAGTGAAATAGGCAGAGGTACATGTGTAAGCCTTGGTTTAAAAGGAGGGGTTAAAATTGAAAAAAATTCTGATTAAAATAACTCCTTTAATTTTACTAATAGGAATTGCCTTAAGTTTTTCAATACCTTTTATTTATTTTGAAATTGAAAGCGAGAGTAAAAAGGGCGAAGTATTTGCCATTGACATTACAAACCAAAATAATGTGCTAGAAAATCTGAATACACAAAGTGAAGAACTAGACTTTTTAGAAGTTGCAAAACTTTTAGTAAATGCAGAAAATGCAAGAATAGCAAACAATGTTCCAATGAGTGAAAAGTCACCAGAAAAG
>CAYJJB010000040.1:0-16692 GCA_964370405.1 uncultured Eubacteriales bacterium
AATGGATGCCTGTGCGGTGTCCCTATGTAAGGGCATGGCTATGAAAAAAGTTAATTTAAAGCACTACACTTTAATTGCACTATGTTTCGGACTTTTTCAAGCCGCAATGCCACTTATCGGCTGGACAGTTGGTATACAGTTTCAGAGCTATATATCTCAATTTGACCACTGGATAGCCTTTATACTTTTAAGTATTATAGGAATTAAAATGCTTCACGAAGCATTTACAAACGAGGAAGAAACCCCAGAATGTAATAGCTTTAACATTAAAGAAACCCTTATTTTGGGAGTTGCCACCAGCATAGACGCACTAGCAGTTGGCGTAAGCTTTGCCGTTTTAGATGATGTTAATATAACTTTATCTGCTATAATAATAGGAATTACAGCCTTTGTTTTCTCTTTTATAGGACTTTTTACAGGTCAAAAATTCGGGTCAAAACTTGGAAAATTTGCCGAAATTTTAGGCGGCATAGCACTTATAGGCATAGCCGTAAAAATTTTGGTGGAACATTTGTTTTTTAGTTGAGCATAAGAGCAACTAATTAAAAAAATTCGCAAAATTTTTCACCACAACTCTTCACTCTTAACTTTTCACTCTTCACTAAAAAAACCGCCTCTCGGCGGTTTTTCTCATCCCTCAAGCTCTTTTATATGCCTTTTTCTCATCTGTTAAGCCTGCTAAATAATCCATGCTTGTGTCTAGTGCAATAGCAATTTTTCTACACTGCTCAAATGTGTAATGTCTTTTGCCATTTTCTATTTTTGAATAATCGCTTTGGTCTATCCCTGTGAGCATTTGCATTTTTATTTGAGTATAGCCTTTTTCTTTTCGCAAATCCTTTAATCTGTTCATAATGTATAACACCTCATACAATATTATGGCAGACTGCCCTATTGATATTAGGGTTAAATTGACCTATAATGTAAACATAATAAAATTTTGAAGGTGCTTTTTATGATCGGGAAAGAATTAAAAGATAGATTACGAAGATTGCGACAAAGCAAAAACATGACACAAGAGCAAGTTGCTGAGTACTTAGGGCTTTCTCGCTCTGCATACACTTATTATGAAACAGGCAAAACTGAGCCTAGTATTCAAATAATTATCGCCCTATCAGAACTATATAAAATTAGCACTGATGAAATACTTTTGAGTGATAAGCAAAAACATTATCTAGGAAAATAAATGTTTAATGGGAGCCGAAATGGCTCCCATGTTAAATAAATTACAATTAAAGTATAGCCTCTATTTTCTAGTATGGCAATTCATAAATTGCCCGCACGGTCGCCACAACTCTCAACTATTCATCGCCCTATAAATTTCGTTTTTCTTAATTTTTGTAAATGCGGCTGCTGATTTTGCGGCCTCGCTTTGCGACATGCCGTTTTGCATATTATCTTTTGCTATTTTTATAGCATCTTCTAAGGTATAAGATTCGTCCTCGTCTATAGTGTTTTTACCCTCTATTACAAGCACAAACTCGCCTTTTGGAGTGTTTTGGCTGTAAAACTGTACAGCGTTTTCAAGGCTTGTCCTAAACACTTCTTCATGAATTTTACTTATCTCACGCACTATGCTGATTTTTCTGTCACCTAAAGCTTCTAAGAAATCTTTAAGGCTTGATAAAAGTTTGTGCGGTGCTTCGTAAAAAAGCATGGTGCGCCTTTCATTTTCTATTTCTTTTAAATGCTGACGCCTGTTTCTTTTGTTCATACTTAAAAACCCTTCAAAGCAAAACCTACCTGTGGAAAGTCCAGACACCGCAAGAGCACAAACAAAGGCACTGGCTCCCGGTATCGCTATGGTTTTTATTCCTTTTTCGGCACACTGCATTACTAAAAGCTCGCCGGGGTCTGACACCGCAGGCATTCCAGCGTCTGATACAAGTGCGCAGCTTTCACCATTTAAAAGCCTATCACAAATATAGTCGCCCTTTAACTGCTTGTTATGCTCAAAATAGCTGATGAGCGGTTTTTTTATACCAAAATGGTTTAAAAGTTTAACGCTTACCCTTGTGTCTTCCGCTGCAATAAAGTCAACTTGCTCCAAGACCGACACTGCCCTTGGCGAAAAGTCTGATAAATTCCCTATGGGGGTCGCAACTATATAAAGTGTGCCTTTTTCTACCTTATTTTTTTCAATCATTTTTATATTCTCCATATATTTCAAGCATTTCACTTGACATTTTTCCGTTTTCCTCTATAAGCAAGGTAGGCTCTATGACAAGTCCCATGTTCGCTCCACTTTTGCATTCAAGCAAAAACAAAAAAGGTGCTTTATCTGCTCTTTGCTGTACAAGCCTTAATTTTTTTGGCTCTAATTTATGTTCTTTAAATATGCACATTATGTCCGCAAGTCTTTCAGGCCTTTGGCAAATACAAAGTCTTCCTCCAAACTTTAAGGCATAACGTGCCGCCTTTGCAAGCTCCTCTATGCTAAGTTCATCCTCATGTCGTGCAAGCCTTAAATTTATAGTTTCATTTTTAAGACCTGCGCCTTTTGCCTTGTATGGTGGGTTGCAGGAAATTAAGTCCAGACTGCCTGGTGCAAAGTGCTTTTTGTAGTCATTTATATTTCCATGAATTAACTTTATATTTTCTATTTTGTTCTCATTAATTGATATTTTAGCTTGATTATAAGCAAGCTCTTGAAGCTCTATAGCTTTTATTTTATTTGGTTTAAATCGCATATGCCAAATAAACGGTATTGTACCGCAGCCCGTACCAAAGTCTGCGCAGCTGTCTTTATGTTTTGGTGCAGAAAAATGCGATAGCAGTATAGTGTCTGTATTAAAAGTATGTTCTTTTGTAACAAATATTTTATGTGTTTTTCCAAGTGGTTCCCATTTTCCGTTTATAATATCTTTCACTTAAATTACCTCTACACAAGAAAAGAGACCGTGAAACTTGTCCACAGCCCCTCAACTTTTCTAATTTTAAAATTAGCCGGCTGTTATAGCCTCTACTGGACATGTACCCTCACATGCGCCACAATCAACACAAGTATCTGCATTGATTTCATATTTACCTGCGCCCTCTGCAATTGCGCCTACTGGACATTCTGCCTCACATGCGCCGCAAGAAATGCAAGCTTCACCTATTACGTATGCCATCATGAACACCTCCGTTTAATTAATGTATAAAATCACAAATTTGCAACTTTATATTAGTATTGTACCACAAATTGCTAAAAATTCAAGAGAAATTTTTTATCCACCAAAAACTTTTCCTGCCGCCTCACGTTCAAACTGTTTATTATAAAGATCTGCATAATAACCTTTTTGATTAAGTAGCTCTTTATGCGTACCACGCTCTATAATTTTTCCTGCTTTTACAACCAATATAATATCGGCTTTTCTTATGGTAGATAGCCTGTGTGCTATAAGGAAAGAAGTTCTTGAACCAAGCATTGTTTGTATTGCATTTTGTATAAGTTCTTCTGTTTTTGTGTCTATTGAAGCTGTTGCCTCGTCAAGTACAAATATTGCAGGGTTTGAAAGTATTGCCCTTGCAAAAGAAACAAGCTGTTTTTCACCTGTGGATAACTGGTCGCCACCCTCGCCTACTTCGCTGTCGTAGCCTTGCTCCATGCGCATTATAGTGTCATGAACACTTACAAGTTTTGCCGCCGCTACAATTTCCTCATCAGTTGCATCAAGTTTTCCGTATCTTATATTCTCTTTTACAGAACCTGAGAATAAATGAGGGGTTTGAAGCACATAGCCTATGTTGCTGTGAAGCCACAATGTGCTTCTTTCTTTATAGTCTACGCCATCAATTAAGATTTTGCCGCCTGTCGGTTCAAAAAATCTGCAAGCAAGGTTTACCAAAGTTGATTTACCTGCACCGGTTTCGCCAACTATTGCGACCGTTGTGCCTTTTGGCACATCTAAATTAAAGTGTTCAAGCACATTTTCTGTGCCGTCTGAGTACATAAATGTTACGTCATCAAATGTAATATGCCCGTCAAGCACTTCCCAATTTTCTTTTTTAGGGTTAAATACATCACCATACTTCTCTTCAACCTCAGGGCTATCCGCCACTTGTGGTTTAAGTTCTAAAATGTAATTACAGCGCTCTATATTAACTTGAGTTGCGATAAAGTTAGATAAAGTTCTTGCAAGCTGCTGTACGGGGTCTGCAATTACAAGTGCGTAGTTTATAAAAATGGTGAGCTGTGCTACGTCGATAAGACTGTCCACAACCATTGTTCCGCCCGATGTTAAGACAAATGCAACGGCAAGAGAGGTTAAGAATGCGACAAGTGGAATATACACAGCATTAAGCTTAATTGCTCTTTTAGAAGTAAATTTCATTTTTTCTGAAACTTCTTCAAATCCTTTTAAATTTTTCTCTTCAATAACCATGGTTTTAGAAGTTTTTGCACCGCTTATGCCTTCATTGTAAGTTCTGGTCATCTCGGCATTAACTTTTCTTACTTCTCTATTTGTCTTCAAAATTTTTCTTTGGAAGAAGAATGTAAGCACGCCAACCACTGGAATAATTGCAATTATCCACAGTGCTAAATTGATGTTTATAAAACACATTACAGCAATATATCCAAGTATAGACGTTCCGCTCCACGCAATGTCAACAAGGCTCCATGCAAATACAGAACCTATTTTATTTGTGTCACTCATCACCCTTGCCATTATTGTGCCAACAGGTGTTGCGTTATAATAATCAAAGCTTAGGGTTTGCAAATGCTCAAACAAAGCTTTTTTCATGTCCCTACCTATATACATTTCAACCTTCAAGGCAAGTCTTGCAAGTGCTATTGTGCTGAGCCCCTGTATTAAGACTATGGTGCTACATAGTGCGACAAAGCTCCATATTCCGTCTGTTGTGCGAGGTTCTATAAAACTTCCAACAGCATAACCTGAAAGCAGAGGTATAATAACATCGGATACCGCAACAACCACCATAAGTAAAGCAAGCAGTATAATTTTGCCCCAATAAGGCTTAATAAATGGCATAAGCTTTTTCCAAGTGGTAAGAGAAGACGTTTTTATTTGGTTTTCGTCCATATTTACCTCCTAACTATCATCACCCGATTTTTGGGTGTCGTAAATTTTCTTATAAATTCCTTCTACTTTAGTAAGCTCATTATGTGTTCCGCTTTGAACAAGACGCCCCTTGTCCATAACAATAATTAAGTCCGCCTCCATAATTGTTGTAATTCTGTGCGCAATAATTATGGTAGTACCTTTTACTTTTGTGTTTATGGAATTACGAATTTTTTCATCCGTTTCCATATCAACAGCAGATAATGAATCATCAAATATTTTTATAGGTGTGTCTTGCATAAGCATTCTTGCAATTGCAACACGTTGTTTTTGACCGCCTGAAATGGTAACGCCTCTTTCACCAATTTGTGTTTCATACCCTTCTGCAAAATTTGCTATTGTGTTGTCAATAACCGCCATTTTTGCATAGTGACGCACTTGCTCTAAATTATTTTCATGCACTTTTGCGCCGTCTGATATGCTGTCTTTAAAGCTTTTTGAGAATAAAAATGGTTCTTGTAAAACTATTCCTATATTGCTTCTTAAATCATCAAGATGCAAATCTCTTATGTCTGTACCACCTATTAAAATGCTTCCGTTTTCTCTTGGCAACTCATAAAGTCTATCCAAAAGATACATCAGTGTCGACTTACCACTGCCTGTAGCTCCTAAAATGCCAAGTGTTTTTCCACCCTCAATTTTAAAGCTGACATCTTGCAGTGTTTCTGCATTTTCTGTATAAGAAAAGCTAACATTTTTAAACTCTATGTCGCCTTCCATATCTGTAGTTTTTGGATTTTTACAGTCTTCTTCCACCTTAGCATCTAAAATATCAAAAAGGCGCACTGCGCTTATTGTGGTTTTGCTAAGCTCTGATAACATACGGCCTAAGTTTCTTATAGGCCAGATAAGCATACCGTTATAAAGCACAAATGCTAAAAATTCGCCTGCTGTAATTGCACCGCTAACTGCAAAATTTATTCCCACAACCATAACTACCATTATTTGCGAAAAAGAAATTAAGTCGCCAAGACCCCAGTTAAGACCCATAACTTTTCCAAGCTCTACCCAAAGCCCTGCAAACTCGCCATTTTTCTTGTTGAATTTCTCAACTTCAAATTTCTCACGTCCAAATGCTCTTACAACACGAACACCAGTAAGGTTTTCTTGCACCACTGCTGTAAGTTCACCCTCACATTCGTCTGCATCTTTAAATTTTCTTGCAGTAAGCACATAAAAGACTATTGAATACACAACGGTTACAGGAATAAACGCAACCGCTATCATAGAAATTTCAAAATTCATAGGAAACATAAGAAACAGCGCTATTACAATAAGAGCTACAGTTCTTACAAGTCCCATCATTTGGTCGCTTACAAAGTTTCTTATAAGGTCTACATCCATGGTGCATCTTTGAATGATGTCACCAGTTTTATTGTTTGTATGCCAATTATATGGCAGTTTTTGAATATGTCCGAATAATTTGTTTCTAATTTTCTCAACCGAGCCCTCGCAGGCTCTTGCAAGTAAAGACCTTGAGCCAAAGTCGCTAAGTGCAGAAAGTCCTGACAAAAACAGGGTGACAAGTGCACAAAGTACTATGTGACCTACAAGGAAATCACGTCCGCCTAAGGTGTTAATAATATTTACAATAAAGTCCGGCAAGGCAAAGGGCGCTGTGCCTATAACGGAGTCGACTGTAACACGTATTATCTGCGGTGTTAAGTAACTTGCCAATACACCAAACAAAACAAAAATTGCCGCAAAAACAAAGCTTAAGCGAAATCCTTTTGTATAGGGTAAAAAGCTGAGTATTGTGATGTTTTTCTTCTTCATAACTCCTCCGTAAATTCTAATTTATCGCACCTTTAAGCATTCTATCACGAGTTTTCACTAAAGTAAAGCAATAATTAATAATTTGTGAATTAATATTATTATCATTGAAAAAACGGCACTTAAAGGGTATAATTACGCTATTAGCACTATATTTTTATAAGAAAGAGAGATAAAAAAGTGACAGTAGTTAAAAGACTATATACAAAGTCTGAAAAATACCTTGAAACGCTTTATAAAAGAAATAAATTTAAATTACCTTTTTATTCTTTAGGAGAAGAAATATTCTCGGCAATAACACATGGAATACCTGCGCTACTTTCTGTTGCTGCACTAGTACTTGCCTTGGTTTTTTGTAGGAAAGAAGCAATGGTGGTGACAAGCTTAAGCATTTTTGGCGCTTGTATGATACTGCTTTACACAATTTCAACCCTTTATCATGCTCTTGCAATAAATAAGGCAAAAAAGGTTTTTCAGATACTTGACCACTGTGCCATTTATCTTTTAATTGCAGGAACCTACACGCCTATCACACTTTTATGCCTAGATCTTGTAACAGGAATTGTTATTTTAAGTATAATTTGGACAGCAGCTATAGTTGGAGTAAGCTTGGTGTCGGTAGACATTAAGCGCTTTGAAAAGTTTTCCATGGTCTGTTATTTAGTAATGGGTTGGATGATAGTATTTGTTATACAAAATTTTATAGAAAACGCAGGGTTTTACCCACTTTTATTCCTTATAGGCGGAGGAGTTTTTTACACATTAGGTGCTGTGATTTACGGTATAGGAAAGAAAAAAGCATATGTTCATGGAATTTGGCATATATTTGTTTTTTTAGGAAGCATTTGCCATTATTTAGCGGTCATAATAATATCACTTTAATTTTGGAGGGGAATTATGTTAGGTTATGAGGAATTTAGTTTTGACTCATCGGTAAATGGTCAAAAAATATTTACAAGAAAATATATACCGCAAAATGAAATAAAAGCAGTGGTACATATAGTTCACGGCATGGCAGAGCACGGCGTTGTTTATGATGCATTTTGCAAATTTTTAGCAGAGAATGATTACCTTGTATACATATTTGATAATTTAGGTCACGGAAAAAGCGTGGTGTCTGGCGCAGATTTTGGATATTTCTTCCCAGGTGGACTTGACAATATTGTTGCAGACATAAGACTGCTTTACAAGGAAATAAATAAAGAATATTCAGACATTCCGTATTTTCTACTAGGGCACAGCATGGGTTCTTTCCTTGTAAGAGATTATATGACAAAATACGGCAGTGAACTCTCTGGCGCTATAATAGTTGGCACCTCTTGCGGTCAGTCCAGTAGAAAATGGTTTTTATCACGTCAAGTGCTTAAAAATGCTGTTTTGCGCCATGGCGAAAAAGGCAAGAGCAAGAGCATTGAAAAATCTATGAGCAATAGTTTTTTAAAGGGAATTAAAAACCCTAAAACGCAAAATGACTGGCTTACATTTAATGAAGAAGAGGTCACTAGATACACTTTAGACCCAATGTGCGGTTTCCCTCTTACAGTATCAGGTTATCTTGCAATGGGACATATGCTTCAAAGAGTAAACGATGCCCAGTGGTATAAAGATACACCTAAAGATTTGCCCATTTTAATGTTATCAGGTGCACTTGACCCTGTGGGTGGCATGGGAGTTGGTGTAAGAAAAGTTGCCTCAAAACTTGTAAAAAGCGAGCACAACTGCGAACTTATTTTATACCCTAATATGAGACATGCGATACTTACAGAAAATGATAGGGAAAAAGTATTTTTTGATATTAAAAATTTCTTAGACTATAAAACTTTGAGAGCAAAAAATAAATTGTAAAATTTAAGAATAAGCGAAGACCTTAGCGATTATATATTAATGCTAAGGTCTTTTTTTATTTAAATTTTAGGAGGTCAACATGCCAATTATTTTTTTAAGCCCATCAACACAACCTGCAAACCTTTATGTAAATGGAGGAAATGAGCAGGAATACATGAACAAAATTGCTGATTTAATGGAGCCACTACTTAAGAAAAACAACATAGCCTATGTAAGAAATACACCTGACACATCTGTTGGTGCATCGATTAGAAAATCTAATGAAGGGTACTATGATTTGCACCTAGCTCTTCATTCAAACGCAGCGCCCGAAAGCTTATCGGGCAAAATACGTGGAGTTGACATGTATTATTTTGAATTTAGCTATTGGGGCAAAAAAGCTGCGGAAATTTTTTCGGAAAACATGAAAAAAATATATCCACTGCCCGAAAAAGTAAGACCTGTGCCCACTACAAAACTTGCAGAGCTTAACCAGACAAATGCGCCTGCTCTTCTTTGCGAACTCGGATATCATGATAATGTGGAAGACGAAAAATGGATAAAAGCAAATTTAGAGCCTATTGCTAAAAATCTTACAGAAAGTCTTTGTATATATTTTGGAATACCTTTCACTGCATAAATTTTGGTGGAATGAATGAAAATTTTATCGGATATACTGTGGGGCTATCATGTTTTAATTTTAATATTACTTGTAGGAATTAAATTTACATTTAAAAGTCGTTTTTTCCAAGTAAGAAAGTTTTTTTACTGGATGAAACAATGTTTTACAGGCAGTAAAGAAGACAAAAGTGGAATTTCACCCTTTGCCGCTTTATGCACAGCACTTGCAGGATCAATAGGTACTGGCAATATTGTGGGCGTTGGTCTTGCAATCTCCACAGGAGGCGCTGGCGCAATTTTTTGGATGTGGATATCTGCCTTTTTCGGCATGATGACAGTGTATTTTGAAATTTATTATAGCCAAAAATATAAAGGTTTAGACATAGGCGCTTTTTCATATATAAAGAAAATGCCATTTGGAGCGGCTCTTTCGCTAATTTACGCTATGGGCTGTGTACTTTCTTGCCTTACTATGGGCAACATGGCACAGGCAAATTCATTTTCTAAAGCCGCAAATTCACTTAATATATCTCCTTATATAAGCGGTGCTTTTTTATGCGTTATAATATTTATCTTGTCTCAAAAAGGCATAAAGTCGGTTTCTGCACTAACAGAAAAACTAGTGCCTCTTATGACGCTTCTCTTTTTTGTGATGAGCAGTATGATTTTATTTTTATTTAGGCATAATCTACCATCAGTTTTTAATGAAATTTTTGAAAATGCATTTAGCCTAAGGGCAACTTTGGGTGGCGGAATGTTTGTTGCGATGAAAGTCGGCATATCAAGAGGTGTTTTCACAAACGAGGCAGGCCTTGGACTTTCTACAATGGCATTTTCAAATGTTTTTGGCAAAACCAGTAAAGAGCTTGCGTGTTTTGGCATTTTTCAAGTTTTTATTGACACTATCGTCATGTGCACCATAACCGCACTTTGTATTTTATCTGTAGGAAATGCACGCAGTGGCGATTTTTTAAGCATTAATGCCTTTGAAGCAGGTCTTGGGCAATGGGGCTATATAGGAATTAATTTGTGCATGGCACTTTTTGCCTTTGCCACTATTTGTGCTACGAGTTATTATGGGAAAATTGGTATAAATTATTTATCAAAAGGAAAATGGGATTTTATTTTTCCATATCTTTTTGCCGCCTGTGCATTTTTAGGGTCAATTCTACCTCTTACTCAAGTATTTGAAATATCTGACACTTTTAACGGTTTTCTTGCAATTCCTAATATTCTTGCACTTATTTTTATATCAAGCACTCACAAAAATAAGACTTAAACAAATTTTCAAAAAAACAATAAAAAAAACTGGATTTTTTATAAAAAAAATGTTAATATGTACTTAGGAAATATAATACTAGTTAATTCAGGAGGTAATAGGTATGAAATTGATATTAGCAATAGTTAGCAACGACGACAGCAGCTCTGTGTCTTCTGCAATGACAAAAGCTGGCTTTCAAATGACAAAACTTGCAACAACCGGCGGATTTTTAATGGCAGGTAACACAACATTTATCTCAGGTGTTGCTGACGAAAAAGTCGATGAAGTTATAGAAATAGTTTCAAAACACTCAAGTCGCAGAACTCAAGTTATGCCCAGTGCTTCTACTATGGATGTGGGAATGTATGCAGCTTTCCCAGTTGAAGTTACAGTGGGTGGCGCAACAATTTTCGTGCTTGATGTTGATAGGTTTGAAAAAGTATAAATGAATTTTACAGGTTTCATAGGAAACAAAAAGCTTAAAACTGTTTTTGAGACAGCACATAATAATAACCGCCTTCCCCATGCCTTTATTTTAGGTGGCGAAGACGGTTTGGGCAAGCGCAGCTTTGCAAAATTAATTGCAAGAGCTGCTGTTTGCATGTCTGAAAATAATAAACCATGTGGCACTTGCCCTGCCTGCATTAGGTCACTTGCAGGCTCGCACCCTGATATTAACACAGAAGAGGGCAGCGGCGTGAGTGGCGCAATATCTGTTTCTGCAATTAAGAGTATTATTGAAAATGCATACAGAGCACCACGAGAAGCAAATTATAAAGTTAATTTGCTTTTTGTAAAGGACAAGCTTTCAGAACCTGTGCAAAATAAACTTTTAAAAGTGCTTGAAGAGCCACCTGGCAATACTATTTTTATTATTGTAATAAAATCGCCTGACAGTCTACTGCCCACCATAAAATCAAGGGCGCCAACTTTTATGTTAAGCCCTGTAAATGAGCAAGAGGGCATAAAGTTTCTGTGCGAAAATTATGAAGTAGATGAAGAAAAAGCACGGGAGCTTACCGATAAATTTTCAGGAAATTTAGGGCTGTGCATTTCAAATATTTTGGAAAGCAGTGGCATGGAGGCAATAAATTTAGCAAGCAGTTTTGCCAAAAGCCTTATAAGCGAAAATGAAGACGCACTGCTTTCACTAAGTGCGGTAACAATAAAAGACAGGCAACTTTTTTCAGAAATGCTAAAAAAACTGATACTTATTTTCAGAGATGCTTGTGTAAGCAAAGAGGGTGCAAAGACATTTATTGGAAGCGACAAGTTATTATCAAAAGAGCTTGCATCAAAGCTTCGAATGTCAACGCTTGTAAATTTGCAAGAAATTTGCACTGTGCATATAGATTATAATTTAAAAAATTTAAATATGAATTTGCTTGTTACTTCATTTTGTGCTACAATGAAGAAAGTAGTATTAAATTAGGAGGAGATTATGGCTGAAGTTATAGGAGTTAAATTCGAAAACTCCGGAAAAACCTATTATTTTGACCCTGCGGGCAAGGTATTAGAAAAAGGCGAAATGGTAATAGTTGAAACCGCAAGAGGAATAGAGTGCGGTGAAGTTGCAATGCAAAATTCACAAGTTAGCGATGAAACTATAGTTAAGCCACTTAAAAAGCTTAAAAGAATAGCAACGCCTGAGGATATAAAAAAAGTAAAAGAAAATAAAGAAAAAGAAAAGCTTGCATTTGATATTTGCATGGCAAAAATTGCAGGGCATAAACTTGATATGCATTTAATTGATGTTGAATACACTTTTGACAACAGTAAAATTTTGTTCTATTTTACATCAGACGGCAGAGTTGACTTTAGAGAGCTTGTAAAAGATTTGGCTGGTCAATTTAAAACCAGAATAGAACTAAGGCAAATTGGTGTGCGTGACGAAGCTAAGCTTATAGGCGGTATAGGTGTTTGCGGAAGACCGTTTTGCTGCTCTACCTTCTTAGGTTCTTTTCAACCTGTGTCAATTAAAATGGCAAAAGAGCAAGGCCTTTCACTAAATCCTGTTAAAATTTCAGGAACTTGCGGAAGACTTATGTGTTGCCTAAAATATGAGCAAGAGGCTTATTTAGATTTACTTAAGACCACACCTAAGGTAGGTGCTATAGTAATGACAGACGAGGGTAAGGGGTCTGTAATTGACCAGAACCTCTTAACAGGAAAACTTACAATAAAACTTGATAAAAACCCTGACTCTGCACCTGTTATTTATAAAGCTAACGAAGTAAAACTTTTAAAAGATGCTCAAATTAGAATAAACAGAAAAGAAATTGAAGCTTTAAAAGAGCTTGAAGGATAATAAAAAAAATTCCAGCCAATATGGCTGGAATTTTTTACTTATTTGCAGTTTTGCAAAAATTCAATTTCGGTTTTTGGGCAGTCAGACTTAAACACTGCTGTTCCAGCAACACAAATATCAACACCTGCGTCTTTGCACAGTGAAATATTTTGTCGGCCTATTCCACCGTCTGCCTCTATTACTAAATTAGGATAATTTTGTTTTAAAAATCTAACTTTTTCCAGTTGTTCTTCCATAAAACTTTGCCCACCAAACCCTGGTTCTACTGTCATAATAAGCACCATAAAAAGTTTATCGAGATATGGAGTTAAAGTTTTTATGTCTGTTCCCGGTCTTAAAGACATTGCAGGTTTTTTGCCAAGTTTTATTATTTTTTCTATTACTTCATCAATGTCATCATCACATTCAACATGAAAACAAATTATGTCAGCGCCTGCATTTGCGGTCACGTCAAGATATTTTAATGGGTGAGATATCATTAAATGAACGTCAAAAGGCACATCGCTTACCTTTTTAAGCTGTGCTATAACATCGGGGCCAAAGCTTATATTTGGAACAAAATGTCCGTCCATTACATCAAGATGTATGTAGTCTGCGTTTTGCACTTTTTGCATTTCACTCTCTAAATTAGTAAAATCAGCGGCAAGTACGGAAGGTGCTATTTTCATAAGTTTAAATACTCCTTTAAGTTTTTATAACTTATTTTATCATAAAAATTTACTAATTTCAATAAAAGGGCCGTGACATAACCAAAAAATGTCACAGCCCACTAAGCTACACTTATTTGCAGTTTTCAGACTCTTTAGTTGATGAGTAGCCGTTTTGTTTAGTTTGGGTGCTGTCATAGCTTTGTTTTGTACTTTGCTTTGTATTTTGAGTATTTTGTGAATTGTAGTTTTGTGAATTATTGTTTTTCGATTTTGACATTTTAATTCTCCGTTTCCGCCGTATATTAGGCTTTTAAATTTTATGAGGTATATTTAAAATTAACGCTAAAAGCGCCAATTTCCTCCTTGTTTATTCGCTCTCGCTTTTTGATGAACTTTCTTCTTGCGGCAAATCTTCACTGTCATCGCTTGTTATGATATCGTCATCTTCCTCTTCCATTTCACTTTCAAGCATAGATGGTGTTTGACTTAACATGTCTTCATCATCCCCGCCAAAGCATGCAACAAATGAAAAGCTTATAAGAACAAAAGTAAATAAACATATAAATATTTTTTTCTTCATAATATTTTTCAGTTTATCAAAAATAATAAACTTTGCCCTTTCTTAATAATTTGCTTTTTTACCCTGCGTTTGCTTCCATAATAGTTTTGCCTTAAATTTTATAAAAATACATAAATTAAACAATTTTATATTTTTGAAAAATTCATGGTTTATTTGCTTGACAGCACAGCCGATTAAAAGTACAATTATAGAAGTATCAGGAGGTGGAAATTTTGAAAAGACGAATCGATTTTGATGATGAATTATTTAATACAATTAAAAATAGCGGACAAAGAATAGTGCACGACGTGGTAAAGAGCGTTGGAGATGTTGCAGATGCTGTCACGCACAACACAAATTATAAATCTAGCACACCGCCACCTGTAAATGCACCCACAAATAAAACAGATGAATTTATAAAAAACAGACAAAGGCAAGTAAATAATCCTCCGCCAGTGGCACCACCGCCAAAACCACCAAAAAAGAAGAAAAAACCTAAGTCAAAGTTTTTATTTTTAAGACTTTTGATGTCGCTTGCAGTAGCTATACTTTGTTTTGAACTTATTCCAATGGACTGGTATTACAATGCCGTTTTTGCTGTGGGCGGACTAGTTTTGACGTACCGCATAAGCACATGGGCTTTTAAAGACAGAACACAAAAGCTTGAAGACGGGGACAAAAAAGCAGAAAACAAGAAAGAATCTTCTGCTAAAATTAAAAAGTCTAATACAGGAAATGAAGAACTAGACAAAGTAATAAACGATGGATATGACTATATTAAAAAACTTTGGGATTTAAACATAGCAATTGAAGACGAGGGTGTGTCTGACTCTATAGACCGTATGGAAGCGGCAAGCAAAAGCATTTTTGAATTTGTAAAGAAAAGACCCAACAAAATACCGCAAATCAAGAAATTTATGAATTACTATTTGCCCACCACTTTAAAGCTTCTTACAAAATATGAAGAGCTTAGCTCTCAAGAAATTAAAGGCGAGCACATAAACTCTACAATGTTTGATATAGAAGGCATGATGCAAACCATTGCCACAGCCTTTGAAAAACAGCTTGACAGTCTTTATGAAAGTGATGCGATGGATGTTCAAGCCGATATTAGTGTTTTTGAGTCTATTTTAGAGCAAGAAGGACTTAAAAACGATGAATTTACAAAATTATAATTAATTATTTGGAGGACAATATGGACGAAATTAAACTTACTTTAGAAAATAGTGCACCAGAGCTTTCTATGCCCACTTTAACACTTGATCCACAACAGGAAAAAGAGGAAATTATTAAAGAAGTGGCGAAAACAGCAAGTAATTTATCACCTGAAGAACAAAAAGTGGTAGATGAATTTGCGGCAAAAATTGACATTGGTAGCAGCACTGTGGTAATGCAGTATGGTGCGGCTGCACAAAAGAAAATTTCTGGATTTTCTGATGCAACACTTCAAAATGTTAAAACAAAAGATTTAGGCGAAGTTGGCGCTCAAATTACAAGTCTTGTAACAGAGCTTAAAGGCTTTGAAATTGACGAAGAAGAAAAAGGCGGCTTTTTTGGTTTTTTCAAAAAGCAAGCTAACAAAGTTACTTCTCTTAAAGCAAAATATGACAGTGCAGAAGATAACGTAAATAAAATAGTTGAAGCACTTGAAAATCACCAAATTCAGCTTATGAAAGATATCGTTATGCTTGATAATTTATACGCAATGAATTTGAATTATCATAAAGAACTTACAATGTACATCTTAGCGGGCAAGAAAAAACTTGAGCAAGAGCGTGCAGGCAAGCTTGAAATTCTGAAAAGAAAAGCTGCCGAAACAAACTTCCCAGAAGATGCACAGGCGGCAAATGACTTTGCTCAGCTTTGCGATAATTTTGAAAAGAAAATACACGATTTAGAACTTACAAGAATGATATCAATTCAAATGTCACCACAAATTAGACTTGTTCAAAACAATGACAAAATGATGGCAGAAAAAATTCAGTCAACCGTTGTAAATACTATTCCTCTTTGGAAAAGCCAAATGGTACTTGCCATAGGCATTGCACACTCAACAGATGCGGTGAAAGCACAAAGAGAAGTCACAAATATGACAAATGACATGTTAAAGAAAAATGCTGATATGCTTAAAATGAGCACAATAGAAACAGCAAAAGAAACAGAGCGTGGCATTGTTGACATGGAAACACTAAGACATACAAACCAATCTCTAATTTCAACTCTTGATGAAGTATCAAAAATTCAACAAGACGGAAAAACAAGAAGACGTGCCGCAGAGCAAGAAATTGTAAAACTTGAAAGTGAATTAAAACAAAAGCTTTTAGATATTAAAAACTAAATTTTAACAGACTGTCCAAAAATCTGCAAGACAAGGAACAAATTCCCTAAAATGACCGAATAATACAAAGGTATATGAGGGAAATTTTAGGGTGTTTGTGACGCAGTAAGCAAAAAGATGAGCCATGCTGCTCATTTTTTTGCGTTTGCGGGTTTTAGGGCAGTCTGAAGGGGGTGTAGCAAATTTGCCACACCCCCTTCAGCGTGTCAAAAAAGTCTCACTTTTTTGTGCACGATGACAGACTGTCCAAAAATCTGCAAGACAAGGAACAAATTCCCTAAAATGACCGAAT
>CAYJJB010000041.1:0-16611 GCA_964370405.1 uncultured Eubacteriales bacterium
AAATTACTCCACCGTGCCTATTATATTTATTTCATCAGCTGCTGAAAATATGAATATAATAATGGCAATGGATATGGGTGGCGATGACTTTATAACTAAACCTTTCGATTTAGATGTTTTAAATGCAAAACTTGGCGCGGTGCTTAGACGAGTTTACTCAAAAGGACAAGATATTAGTGTTTTAGAGCATAAAAATGTAATTCTTAATTTGAATGATTTTACACTAAGCTTTGGCGCAGGCACTGAAGTTCTTTCAAAAAACGAATTCAAAATAATGCAAATTCTTTTAGAAAATGTAGGAAAAGTGGTTAGCCGTGATACCATAATGTTAAAGCTGTGGAATAGCGATAGGTTTATTGATGATAATACCTTGACTGTAAATGTTACAAGAATTAGAAAAAGACTAGAGAAGATGAATCTTTTTGATTTTATCAAAACTAAAAAAGGTGTCGGATATATTATAGAATAGGAGCCAAACATGTTTATAAGTTATTTAAAATATAGAATATCATTTGTTATTTTCTTTGTGTTTGTTTCCAGTGTGTTTTTCTTTGTATCCTATTTATCAAACTTGAATTTTTCAGCAAGCTTTTATTCGGTGTTAATTTGCTTTACAGTGTATGTTCTTCTTGGGGTGTTTGATTTTTTAAAATTTATAAATAAAATGAAAACGCTTAATAACAAAGACGATAATTTGTATTTTAGAAATGATTTAAAATTAAATACGCTAGAAGAAAAATGTTTTCAACTATATAAGGATGAGCATCTTAGTTTAATCAACATAAGTTCTCAAAACATTAAGAATTTGGATGAAATTAAAGATTTTTATTCTATGTGGGTGCACCAAGTAAAAACGCCGATTTCAGCAATGAATTTAAGCCTTCAAAGCGATGAAACAGAAAAAACTAAGGTGTTAAAATCAGAACTTTTTAAAATTGAAAGATATACCGAAATGGTTACAAGTTATATCAGGATAGAGAGTATGTCGCATGACTTGCTATTAAAAAAATATCAGCTTAACGAAATAATAAGTAAATTAGTAAAAAAATATGCAAGCATATTTATTTATAAGAATATATCGCTTGATATACATGATCTAGATTATAGTATAATCACTGATGAAAAGTGGCTTTTAATAGCGCTAGAGCAAATTCTTTCAAATGCCTTAAAATATACAAAACAAGGTGGCAAAATTGAAATGTATTCAAAAAATTTCACCCTATATGTAAAAGATAATGGAATTGGAATATCGGATGAGGATTTGCCAAGAATTTTTGAAAAAGGATTTACCGGATATAACGGAAGATGGGATAAAAACGCAACGGGTCTTGGTTTATATTTATCAAAAAAAATACTTGATAAATTAAGTAATGATATTTCTGTTATGTCAAAAGAAAATCTTGGTACAAAAGTTTTAATAGATTTAAAAAGAGAAGATGTGAATTTTTCTTAAAAGCTTACAAAAGTGTAAGATTAAAAAGCAAACTGTAAGCTTAAATTATGGAAAGAGAGTGCTTTTCGGTATAAAATTAAGACATAAAATAATTTTACCGAAAGGAATGAGTTAAATGTCAATTTTAGATGTTTCAAATTTAAGAAAAATATATACGACACGTTTTGGAGGAAATAAAGTAATGGCCTTGTCCGATATTTCATTTTCTGTAGAGGGTGGCGAATATGTTGCAATAATGGGTGAGTCGGGTTCAGGAAAAACAACGCTCCTTAACATACTTGCTGCCCTTGACAAGCCGAGTTTAGGAAAAGTGTTATTATCAAATCAAGATATAACACAAATAAAAGACAAAGAGTTATCTGCTTTTAGACGTAAAAATTTGGGCTTTGTTTTTCAAGATTTTAATTTGCTTGATACTTTTTCAGTAAAAGATAATATCTTACTGCCGCTAGTTTTGTCACAAGAGAAATATAAAGATATGGAGAGTATATTAAATTTAGTTTCAAGAAAACTTCGTATTACGGATATTTTAGAAAAATTTCCATATGAAATATCAGGTGGACAAAAGCAGAGAACAGCAATTGCAAGAGCACTTATAACAAATCCACGACTAATACTTGCAGATGAACCCACAGGTGCACTAGATTCAAAATCTGGTGAACTTCTTTTGAATATGTTCAAAGAAATTAACAGCGAAGGCCAAACTATAATTATGGTAACTCACAGTGTTAAAGCCGCAGCCACCGCAAAAAGAGTGCTTTTCATTAAAGACGGTGAAATATTTAACCAACTTTATAAAGGTAAACTTTCTGATGAAGATTTCTTTTATAAAATTTCAGATACACTTGCTGTTTTAGTTGGCGGAGGTAAGTAAGATGAAATTAAAATTTTACTTTACCCTTGCGTTTTCTAACATAAAGAAAAATAGTAAAACTTATATACCGTATATTTTAAGCTCTATTTTGATGATTGTTGTGTTTCATAATTTTCGCTCAATAATAGATAAGCCAGACACCGGTGAATACACAAAAACTCTTTTAAATATTGGTTTAATTGTAACCAGTATATTTTCAGCAATTTTCTTATTTTACACATATAGTTTTCTTATTAAAAGAAGAAAAAAAGAGTTTGCTTTATTAAATATTTTAGGGTTTGAAAAAAAGAATATTGTTAAAATTATATTTTTCGAAACCGCTATTGTAGCTTTTGTTTCAATTTTTATAGGCCTTATTTTAGGAGAAGTTTTTAACGAGCTTTCTACGTTGATGCTTTATAAAATGATAGCGTATTCGCCAGTTTATGATTTTCAAATTAGCATAAATGCACTTATAGTAACGACTGTGTTTTTTCTAATAGTATTTTTACTAACCTTTATAAGCAGTACATTTAAAGTTATGGTATCAAACCCAGTAGACCTTTTAAGCGGGGCTAAAAATGGTGAAAAACCACCTAAGGCTAATATCTTTTTAAGCTTTTTAGGCTTGATTTTATTAGGAACAGGTTATTATCTTGCAGTTACAATTACTGACCCACTAGAAGCAATTAGTTTCTTTTTTATCGCAGTGCTTTTGGTAATGCTTGGAACTTATCTTTTATTTATTTCGGTAAGTGTATATATATTTAAAATTTTAAAGAAAAACAAAAGATTTTACTATAAGACAAGAAATTTTGTAAATGTTTCATCTCTTCTTTATAGAGTAAAGAAAAACGCCGTTGGACTTTCAAATATTTGCCTTGCTTCTACTGCTGTTTTGGTAGCGGTAACATCAACTTTTGCATTATACGCAAATATGGAAAATAGTATAGAAAGAATTCACCCACGTGATGTGAGTTTAAATGTAAGATTTGAAAGTTTTGATGAAGGAAATATAGAAAATGTTTTAAGTAATACTGAAAACTTTCTTGATGAACATGGAATAGGTACAGAAAATTATATACAGTACACAGCAATTGAGGGATATCTAAATGGTAGTACGACGAAAAATAACATTGAATTTCTGCCAAAAGATGAAGAAAGAGGAATATTTAATACCTACTCTAATGTACTTATACAAATTCTTCCTGAATCTTTATATAAAGATTTAACAGGAGAAAGCCTTAATTTAGAAAAAGATGAAGTTGCGATATACAATTTATCAAATCAGTCTGAAATAAGTATTTTAGGAAAAGAATTTACCGTTATAAAAGCAATAGATGATTTTAAATTGCCCGAAACTCTTGGAGGATATATGTCCTGTGTGATTGTAGATAGTGAAGAAACTATAAAGTCTATGTCAAGCGATATAAGCACAGTACAGGCAAGTATTAAAGGCAGTTTAATGTTCAATTTCTCAGATATGAATGATGATGAAAAATTAAGTGCATATACAAAGTATTTAGAAACAGATATCTCTGAAGTGTATGGGGATGAAGATTTTAATTTTCTTTCGTTAGGGTATTCATCAAAACAGCTCTATGTTATACAGTCTTATGAAATTTTTGGCAGTTTCCTATTTTTAGGAGTGTATTTAGGACTTGTCTTTTTTGTGATGATGGTATTGATTATATACTATAAGCAAATTGTAGAAGGTTATGAAGATAAAGAGAGATTTAAAATTATGAAAAATGTAGGAATGAGTGAAAGGGAAGTTAAAGGCTCAATTCGCTCTCAAATTTTAATGATTTTCTCAGCACCGATAATAATTGCAATAATTCACATGATATTTGCGTCGCCACTACTTAGCAAAATTTTGGTTTTACTAAATAACGGCACTCAGGTGAATTTTACCTTGCCTGCTGTAATAGTCAGTGTGATTTTTTCGGTAGTTTATGCAGTGGTGTACTTTTTAACATCAAGAGTTTACAATAGAATTGTTAATAATTAAATTTTAAACAGTCGATTTTATAAAAGTCGGCTGTTTTCTTGCATTTACCTTCAAAATACGTTATAATTAACATCAAAGTTTAAAAGATTGAGGGTATAAATTTAATGTTTAGTAAAGAAGTTGAAAAAATACTTTTAGATGTTCAAAAACCTGGACGTTATGTCGGTGGTGAGCTTAATTCTATAATTAAAAATAAAGAAGAGGTTGACTTAAGATTTGCGTTTTGTTTTCCTGATACATATGAAATAGGGATGTCGCACTTGGGGCTTAAAATACTATATTCTGTAATGAATGAAGTGCCATATATTTGGTGTGAGCGTGTTTTTGCGCCTTGGGTGGATATGGAAGACAAAATGCGTGAGAGAAATATTCCTCTTTATGCATTAGAAAGCGGAGATGCCATAACTGACTTTGATTTTTTAGGTTTTACATTACAGTATGAGCTAAGCTATACAAATATTTTAAACATGCTAAAAATGGCAAATATTCCGATTTTAGCAAAGGACAGGACTGAACTTAAAAACATAGTTTTAGGTGGAGGGCCTTGTGCGTGCAATCCAGAGCCTTTAGCAGACTTTTTTGATGTGTTCTGCTTGGGAGATGGCGAAGAGGTAGATTTAGAAGTAATAGAGCTTTACAGGCAGTGCAAGAAAAACAACGAGAGTAAAGAAGAATTTTTATTAAAAGCCTCACAAATAAAAGGCGTGTATGTTCCATCTCTTTATGAAGTAAGTTATAATGACGACGGAACTGTTAGGGAATATACACCGAAAAACGGTGCGCCCAAAAAGGTAGAAAAAAGAGTTTGCATAGACGTTGACAACATGTTTTTCCCAAAAGATTTTGTAGTGCCATTTCTTGATATAGTGCATGACAGGGCAGTAGTTGAAGTTTTAAGAGGCTGCATACGTGGTTGTAGATTTTGTCAAGCTGGCATGCTTTATAGACCGTATAGAGAAAAAAGTGTAGATGTGATTAATGCACAAGCAAAAAGCTTGTGTGAGACCACAGGATATGATGAAATTTCTCTGTCATCTTTAAGCACTAATGATTATAAAGAGCTTAACTGCCTACTTGATACTTTGCACGACTGGACAAAGCCTAATAATATAAGTGTTTCACTGCCATCATTAAGGGCAGACAGCTTTACAAACGAACTTACAAAAAAGATAAAAACTGTAAGGAAAAGTGGTCTTACTTTCGCACCTGAGGCAGGTTCTCAGCGTATGCGTGATGTAATAAATAAAAATGTGACAAAAGAACATGTTATGAATGCGGTAAATCTTGCGTTTTCAAATGGTTGGAGCAGGGTAAAGCTTTACTTTATGATAGGTCTTCCTACGGAAACTATGGAGGATATTGAAGCAATAGTAGCCTTAGGGCAAGACGTTGTAGATGCATATTATCAAAATCCAGACAAGAAAAAAGGTGTGTCTGTTGCAGTAACGGCAAGTGCATCGGCTTTCGTGCCAAAACCCTTTACACCGTTTCAGTGGTTTGGTCAAGATAATATCGACACATTTAGAGAAAAACAATTTAAACTTAAGGACAGTGTAAAGTCCAAAAAGCTTAGAGTGAATTATCATGAAGCTAAGACTAGCTTTTTAGAGGCAGTTTTTGCAAGAGGCGACAGAAAGCTATGTAAGGTTTTAGAACTTGCTGCCGACAGAGGTTTTCGTTTTGATGGTTGGAGCGAGTGCTTTGACTTTGAAGCGTGGATGCAGATTTTTGAAGACTTGGGCATAGATCCTGCGTTTTATGCAAATAGGCACAGAAGCTTTGATGAAGTCTTGCCTTGGGACCACCTAGACTATGGTGTGACAAAAGAATTTTTAATTTCAGAATGTAAAAAAGCATATGAAAGCAAAACCAGCCTTAACTGCAAAGAAGGCTGTTCAAATTGTGGTGCGAAAAAATATGGTGGAGGTATTTGCTATGAAGACAATAAGAATATGGTTTAAAAAAGTTGACACGGCAAAATATATTTCACACCTGGATTTATGCCGCTGTATTTCCCGTGCAATACATAAGGCAAAACTTCCTTTTTGGTATACAGAAGGCTTTAATCCTCATGTGTTTTTTACAGTTGCAATGCCAATATCTTTAGGTTATGAGGGTATTCGAGAGAGTATGGATGTAAAGCTTTTAGAAGAAGATTTTTCTTTTTCTGAAATTATAGAAAAGCTAAATAAAGGGTTACCGCTTGACATAAGGGTCTTTGATGTGACAGAACCTACTATGAAACCTTCGGACATAAGGTTTTCAAGCTATAAAATTGAAACCGATTTAGATATAAGAGAAATGGCAAAAGAAATGCTTATGGCTGAAAATATTTTTGTCAGCAAAAAAAGCAAAAAAGGCATGAAACAAGTAGATATTAAAGAACATTTTATCGACATGGATATAAAAGAAAACGGTGAAAACAGTAATGTAATTCAAATAACTCTGCCCAGCAGTAATGACGGAGGAATAAATCCAAGACTATTTTTTGAAGCCTTAAAGGAAAAATATAGTGTTGAGTTTTATTTTAAAGTAACAAGGACAAATTGCTTTGACAAAGATATGAAAGAATTTGACTAGGAGAGAACTTTTTTGAAAAATAATTTAATGATAAATGGCAGTGTGACTAAATCTTTGGTCAGTTTTACTGTGCCTATTTTACTTGCGTTGTTTTTGCAGATTTTATATGGCTCTGTTGATATGCTAATTGTAGGAAATTTTGGCACAGTATCAGATGTATCTGGTGTGTCAACCGGCAGTCAGCTTATGAACACAATTACATCTATCTGCACAGGCTTTGCAATGGGTGCAACCATACTTATTGGTCAAAAAATAGGGCAGGGACAAAAAAGAGATGTCGCCTCCATAATTTTTAATTCGGTAGCAATATTTTTAGCAATGGCGGTGCTAATTACTATTACCATACTTGTTTTGTTACCTAAGATTGTTCCTATGCTTAATACACCAGTCGATGCTATAGAGGAAACTACACAGTATCTTTTATACTGTGCAATAGGAATAGTTATGATATTCTCATTTAATATTTTAGGAAGCATTTTCAGAGGGCTTGGCGACTCTAAAACGCCTTTAATTGCAGTTGGAATTGCGTGCTTTTTTAACATAGTGGGCGATTTGGTTTTAGTTGCTGTATTTAAAATGGGTGCAGGAGGGGCTGCAATTGCCACTGTGCTTGCTCAAACTTTAAGTGTAATAATATGTATAATTATAATTTACAAAAAGACTTCGCTTTTACCCAAATTTGAAAAAAGCGATTTAAAGTTACACGCAAAAAATATAAAAAGAATTTTAATTTTAGGTGCACCGGTGGCACTGCAAAGCGGAATAGTAAGTATCTCGTTTTTAATGATAACCGTTGTTGTAAATCAGTTTGGCGTTGTTTTTTCCGCATCTGTCGGAGTTACAGAAAAATTAACGGGTATTATTATGCTAATTCCAATAGCCTTTATGCAGTCTATGTCGGTTTTTGTTGCACAAAACTATGGTGCGTCAAAAATTTCAAGAGCAAAAAAAGGTATGTTTGTAGGCATGTTTATATCTCTTGCCTTTGGCACTGTCATGTTTTTCTTTTCATTTTTTGCAGGAGATGTTTTGATAAGGATTTTTAGCTCTGATGAAGCTGTAATAAGTGAGGCGACGCAGTACTTAAAGGCATATGCATTTGATACTATATTAGTAGCTGTAATGTTTTGTATGACAGGTTACTTTAGTGGCTGTGGCAAAACTCTTTTTGTCATGATACAGGCAATAGTGGGTGCGGTTGGAATAAGACTACCGCTTACGATTTTACTAAGCGAAATAACACCTGTGTCACTATTTACAATAGGTCTTTCAACCCCAATTGCAACAGCTATACAGATTGTCATGTGCATGGTGTATTATTTTATGATAAATAAGAAATTAACTGCACTTGAAGTATAATTTTAAAAAATACTTGCAATTATATCTATTATATGGTATTATATTTAGGCATTTGGAAACCGCAAGTTCTCAAAAGCTGCTTGTGGGGTTCATAGCCCGGTTTTTAACCGAGTATTTGAAGCGGACAGTCCTCTGTCTTTACGGCATGAATGTCTGGAAATTATTATTGGAGGAATTTAAAATGGATGCACTAAAATTAATGGTAAATGAATCAGTTAAAGCTGAGTTACCACAGTTTAACATCGGCGATACAGTTAAAGTCGGCGTTAACATTCGTGAAGGCGAAAAAGAAAGAGTTCAAAACTTTGAAGGAACAGTTATTGCTAGAAAAGGCAGTGGCGTAGGTGAAACATTCACAGTTCGTCGTGTTGCTTATGGCGTTGGTGTTGAGAGAGTTTTCCCACTTCACTCACCTAATGTTAAAGACGTTACAGTGGTAAGAAAAGGCCGCGTAAGAAGAGCTAAACTATACTATCTACGTGATAGAGTTGGTAAAGCAGCAAAAGTTAAACAACTAATGAAATAATTTCGTGTGAAAAAAGGGCAATTTTGCCCTTTTTTTATTTTTTATTTTACTTTTACTCTATTTAGTGGTATTATAAAGATATATGATGATTAAAATACCTTATAAGGAGTGTTTATATATGGAAAAGAAAAAAAGAAAATTGGTGTATAGCGTTTATGAATGGTTTGGAGAGCTTGCTGTTGCTATAGTTGTAATGGTTTTGGTATGTACACTATTTTTTAGAGTTGTAACTGTAAATGGAGTTTCTATGGAACCCAATTTTCATGAAAATGACAGAGTTTTAGTTACTGCACTTGCACCAAGTTATGAAAATGGCGATGTTGTAGTTGTTGTTGATGATCCAACAACACCAATGATAAAAAGAATAATTGCAACCGAGGGGCAAACGGTTGATATAGATAATGAAACAGGCACAGTTTATGTTGATGGAGTAGCTTTTGATGATATAAAATATAATATCGAACCCGGTGTTACTACAACAGGTTATGAAAGTCAAGATAGACTTACCTTTCCTCAAACAGTGCCCGAGGGACATGTGTTTGTTTTGGGTGATAACAGAGTAGTATCAAAAGACAGCAGATACACTGAAATTGGTATGGTTGATGAAAGAATTATTTTGGGCGAAACAGTTTTTAAAATTTTTCCTATGAGTGATTTTGGATTTGTAGGGTAATCATGAGAACATATAACAAATTGGTTCGAGATAAGATACCCGAAATTATAAAAAATAATGGTGAAGAGCCGGTTATTAAAATATTAGATGAAACTGAATATAAAAATTTATTAAATTTAAAACTTTTAGAAGAAGTTAATGAGTATCTTGTAGACAAAAACGCCGAAGAGCTTGCCGACATTTATGAAGTGTTTATGTCAATTTTAAAGTCACAAAATATAGATATTGAAGAAATTAAAAATATTGCTTCTAAAAAGAGAGATAAAAATGGTGGATTTATGAATAGGGTATATTTAGAATCTGTAAAATGATGAGGTAAATAGTAATGGACATGCATAAAAAGAGAAAACAAAGAAGAGAAAGAGCAGACGATTTTGCACCGCTTGAAAATAATAGTGCGGTTAACATACAGTGGTTTCCAGGGCACATGGCAAAAACCAAGAGAGAGATGGAAAAATCTTTAAAAATGGTTGATGTAGTTGGTGAAATTTTAGATGCCAGAATACCACTTAGCAGTCAAAACCCTGTAATTAAAAGCATAATTCAAAGTAAGGCTAGAATTGTTTTACTAAATAAAGCAGATGTTGCAGATCCAAAGCAAACTGAAAAATGGATTAATTTTTATAAAAGTAAAAATATCACGGCAATAGCGCTTGACTGCAGAACCGGCAGGGGACTAAATCAAATTTTACCTGCTTGTAAAAATGTTCTTTCAGAGCAAATTGCCGCTTGGAACAGAAAAGGCATGGTAGGCAGAGCTATAAGAATTATGGTAGTGGGTGTACCGAATGTTGGTAAATCATCACTTATAAATAAAATGTGCCAGTCAGGAAAAATTGGTAAGGCAGATGTGCAGGATAGACCGGGTGTCACAAGGCAAAACCGCTGGTTTACAATAGGCAAGGGTTTTGAGCTTTTAGATACACCAGGTGTTTTATGGCCAAAATTTGAAGACCCTATTGTCGGCGAAAGGCTTGCATTTACAGGTGCTGTAAAAGATGAAATTATAGACATAGAAGGACTTGCTTGCAGGTTTTTAGAAGAGCTTATACCACTGTATCCATCGGCAATTAAAAACCGATTTAACGTGGAGTTTGAAAATGCCTGTGAGATGAAAGGCTATGAGATGCTAGAGGCGATAGGAAGAAAGCGCTCAATGCTTATTTCAGGTGGGGAAATAGACACATTAAGAGCGTCTATTGCTGTTTTGGACGAATTTAGGGCTGGAAAACTTGGAAGAATTACACTAGACCAATTATAATTTGGAGAGATTAAATGGATTTTACTTATGAACTTGACGCCTATGAAAAAGGTTATGTAAGTGTTTGCGGAGTTGACGAAGCTGGCAGAGGTCCTCTTGCAGGAAGTGTATTTGCAGCAGCTGTAATACTTCCTAAAGATGTAGAAATAACTGGCATCAACGACTCTAAAAAACTGAGTGAGAAAAAAAGAGAACTTTTATTTGATATTATAAAAGAAAAAGCTATAAGCTACCACATAGCAAGTATAGATGCAAAGGAAATTGATGAAATTAATATTTTGCAGGCAACATTTAAGGCTATGAGTATAGCCGCTCAAAAGGTAGAGGCAGATTTTGCGCTGATTGATGGAAATAAAGTGCCGCCTATGCTTCACATTCCAGCCGAGGCTATAGTAAAGGGTGACGCAAAAAGTGCATCTATTGCGGCAGCGTCAATACTTGCTAAAGTATCAAGAGATAGAGAAATGATAGAACTTGATAAAATTTATCCTGAATACAACTTTAAAAAGCATAAAGGGTATGGCACTAAGGCTCATGTTGAAGCTTTACTTACACACGGTCCTTGTGAAATTCACAGGCTTACATTTTTAAAAAAGATATTAAAATAAGGTAGTGATGTTTTGTCAAAAAACACAGGAAAACTTGCAGAAGAATTTGTGGGTAAAATCCTTAAAAAGATGGGATACGAAATCTTAAATTTTAATTTTCATACAAGATTTGGCGAAATTGATATAGTTGCAAGAAATAAGGAATATATTTTATTTGTAGAGGTTAAGGCTAGAGAAAAAGGAAGTTTGGTATCAGGTTTTGAAGCGGTGAATAGGCAAAAACAAAGAAAAATTATTTTAAGCGCAAAACATTACCTGTCGCTAAAGCAAATTGATGACTTGCAACCTAGGTTTGATGTTGTGAGTGTAGAGCTTTTAAACTCGAAAATCTCAAGCTATGACTATTTAGAAAATGCATTTGGAGAGTGAGTATGAATTATTTTGACTTACACTGCGACACTTTGTGTGAATGTTTTAATAAAAATAGAGGATTTACAAATAATGACTTGCATGTTGATTTAAAATATGCTGATAACTTTTCTTCATACATACAGTGCTTTGCTACTTGGATACCTCCTAAAGTGCAAAAGAGCAAAGCTTATCAAACTTTTTTGAGTATGCAAAACCTGCTTATTTTACAGGCTAAAATTCATGATATAAGAATATGTAAGAGTAAAGATGACTTAATTTATGCAAGGAATAAGGGCAAAACGCTAATAATTCCAACCATAGAGGATGCAGATTTTGTTGCAAGGGACTTTAATAGAATAGAAAAGCTTAAAGAGTTTTCTATAAAAATGCTCACCCTTACGTGGAATGGAGATAATGTAATTGGCTCGGGAGTAGGCGGCAGTGAAAATTTGGGGCTTACTGATTTAGGTAAAGAATTTGTAAAACTTTTAGATAAAGAAAATATGGTAATAGATGTAAGCCATGCAAGTGTTAAGTTGTTTTATGATGTGCTAAAAAACACAAATTTACCAGTAGTTGCCTCTCACTCAAATGCAAAATCGGTGTGCTCACACGTTAGAAATTTAAGTGATGAGCAAATTGAAGAAATAATTTTAAGAAAAGGGCTTATAGGAATTAATTTTTACGAGAGCTTTTTAAGCGATGAAAACCCGAGTATTGACAGTGTTATTTTACATATAGATTATTTTTTAAAACTAGGAGCGCAGGATGTTTTGGCGATAGGGAGCGACTTTGACGGTGCCTTGATGCCAAAGGATATAAAAGGTATTATTACTGTGCCACAGATATATCAAAAATTAATTGATATGGGTTATGAAAAAGAAATGGTGGATAAAATTTTCTTTAATAATGCATATAATTTTTTTATAAATAGATATAGCAACGTGTAAAACACGTTGAGTGAAGAGTTAAAAGTGAATGCTTCGCATTTTTTGATTATAAACCTACAAAGCAACAAGTTACGGTGTAGGGGCGACGTTTTGTCGTCCGTGGGCTTACGAATTGGTTAAGAATGTTTTTAATTATACATTGACAAAATTACAAAAAGGAGTTTTTAGATGATGAAGTATAACAGTACAAGGAACAAGGAAGTTGCCATAAATTCAGCTGCGGCAATTGCAAAAGGAATATCTGACGAGGGTGGACTTTTTGTTCCAATCTCTTTTCCAAGTGTAAAAGGCAAAATAAACGAATTTAAAGCACTTGATTATAAAGCGCTTGCTAAAGAAATTTTCAAGCTCTATTTAACTGATTTTACAGATGCAGAAATAAGCGACTGTGTCGAAAAAGCGTATAGCGACGATAAATTTAATGGAGATGAGCCTGTAAGCTTTAGTACTCTTTCAAATAAACTTGAAATTTTAGAGCTTTGGCATGGACCTACTTGTGCGTTTAAGGATATGGCTCTTCAAATACTACCACATTTTTTAACGAAATCGCTTGAAAAAACAGGGGAAGAAAAAACGGCACTTATTTTGGTTGCAACTTCGGGTGACACTGGAAAAGCGGCTTTAGAGGGTTTTAAAGATATAGACAAAACAAAAGTTTGTGTTTTTTATCCAAGCGGTGGAGTAAGCCCTATGCAGCTTTTACAGATGAATACTCAAGAGGGTGACAACGTTACAGTTTGTGCTGTAAAAGGAAATTTTGATGACTGCCAAAATGCGGTTAAACAGATATTTACAAGTGATGAAATAAATGAAAAATTAGCAGAAAATAACATAGTTTTATCAAGTGCTAACTCAATAAACTGGGGCAGGCTTTTACCACAAATTGTGTATTATGTATATTCATATATCGCAGCACTTAACTGTGGTAAGATTGATGAAGGTGACGAAATTAATGTTGTTGTTCCAACAGGTAATTTTGGAAATATTTTGGCAGCCTATTATGTAAAAAAAATGGGCATTCCAATAAATAAATTTATATGCGCATCAAATTCTAACAATGTTTTAACAGATTTTATCAGAGAGGGAACTTATGATAAAAGCAGAGAGTTTTATGCAACAGTAACCCCATCTATGGACATACTTATATCAAGCAATTTAGAGAGATTTTTATATGATATTTCAGGCAATGACAGTGAAAAAATAATAAATTATATGACAGAGCTTTCAAGCACTGGTAAATATAGTGTTGATGAAGAACTTTTTGAGAATATTAAAAAGGAATTTTATGCATCTTGTTGTGATGATGAAAACACTTTAGAAGTTTTAGGACGATATTTTAAAGACTATAACTACTTAATGGACACTCATACAGCTGTTGGGGTAAAAGTATATGAAGATTATATAAAAGAAACAGGAGATGACAGATATACGGTTTTAGCTTCTACTGCATCGCCTTATAAATTTGGTAAAAGTGTTTTATCTGCAATTTCAAATGAAATCTCAGATGATGAATTTGAAATAGTTGATATAATTAGTAAATTATCAAAAACAGAAATTCCAAGTTCTATTTTAGAGTTAAAAGAAAAGTCGAAAAAATTTGATAATTTGGTTACAAAAGACAATATTGGAGAATTTGTAATTAATTTGATTTAGGAGGATACAGTGAAGCTTTTTGCAATTGCAGACCTGCATTTATCTTTGGGCACTGATAAGCCTATGGATATTTTTGATGGTTGGAATAACTACACACAAAGACTAAAAGAAAATTGGGACAAGCTTGTAAGTGATGATGATTTTGTAGTAATTGCAGGTGATATTTCTTGGGCAATGAAACTTGAGGACACTGTGGCTGATTTTTCTTTCATACATCAAAGACCTGGAAAAAAGCTGTTTATAAAAGGAAATCACGATTATTGGTGGGGCACAAAAAAGAAAATGGATGAATTTTTAGCAGAAAATGCTTTTTCTGATATCAGCATAATTCACAATAATGCTTTTGTAATTGATGATATTGCAGTGTGTGGTACTAGAAGTTGGCTTCATAATTCTATGGCAGATGACGACCTTAAGATACTAAATAGAGAAGTTGGAAGACTAAAGGCGTCAATTTTAGAAGCTAAAAAACTTTCAAAAAAACCATATGTTTTTTTGCACTATCCGCCAATTTATGATAACTTTGTTTGTCAGCAAATTGTAGATGTATTAAAAGAAGAGGATATAAAAGACTGTTACTATGGTCATATTCATGGCTCTCATGCGTTAAGAAAAGCGTTTCACGGAGAATATATGGGTGTAAATATGCATTTAATTTCGGGTGATTATCTAAGTTTTGCACCTAAATTTATCTGCTAGACTTCAAATTATAAATTTTTTGAGAATTTTTATGAAAATTCTGTTTTGCCACTGGAAAAATTAAATCTTATATGCTATAATTACTCGAATAGTGCGAAGATGTCTACTTTTGGCATTGATGGCATATAAAAGAAAATCGTAAAATTGAAAGGGATAATTAAAATGAGTTTAAAATCAACATCAAAAATTGAAACAAATAAATACGAATTGGAGATTGAAGTATCTGCGGCAGATTTTAATACAGCTATAGATGCAGCATATAAAAAAGAAGTTAAAAATATTCAAGTAGCAGGATTTAGAAAAGGTAAAGCTCCAAAAAACCTTATAGAGAAAACATATGGTGATAAAGTGTTTTTTGATGCTGCTATAGAGGCTTTATACCGTCCTACAGTATCAAAAGCAATTGATGAGTCAGAGCTTGAAGTTGTAAGCGTTGGCGAAATGGATATTATTGATGCAAGCAAAGAAAATGGTCTTGTATTTAAAGTTGCTGTTGTTGTAAAACCTGAGGTTTCAATTGACGGATACAAAGGTATAGAAGTAGAAAAAGAAGAAGTAAATATTACTGATGAAGATATTGAAGCTGAAATTAATAAAACACTTGATAGAAATTCAAGAATGGTAAGTGTTGATGACAGAGCTGCTCTAACAGGCGATACAGCGACTATTGACTTTGAAGGTTTTGTGGATGATGTAGCGTTTGAAGGCGGAAAAGGTGAAGGACACGAACTAGCTCTTGGTGCAGGACAATTTATTCCTGGTTTTGAAGATCAAATCGTAGGACATGAAATTGGTGATGCGTTTGATGTAAATGTTACTTTCCCAGAAGAGTATCATGCAGAAGAACTAAAAGGCAAAGCTGCTGTATTTAAAGTTAAACTTCACGCAATTAAAAGAAAAGAACTACCAGCATTTGATGATGAGCTTGTAAAAGATATAAGTGATTTTGAAACAGTTGCTGAATATAAAGCAGATGTTAAAGAAAAACTTGAAACTGCTAAAAAAGCAGAAGTTGATGCACAAGCAGACAACACTCTAATAGACACAATAGTTGAAAAACTTGAAGGCGAAATTCCAAATGAAATGTATGAAAGCGAAATTAATGAAAGCATTAATAACTTTGCATACAGACTACAAAGCCAAGGTTTAAATGTTGAAACATACATGCAGTACACAAACATGACTCCTGATACACTTCGTGACCAATTTAGAGCACAAGCTGAGAAAAATGTTAAAGTAAGACTTGCACTTGAAAAAATTGTTGAGCTTGAAAATATTGATGCTACAGATGCTGAAATTGATGCAGAGTATGAAAAACTTGCTGGAATGTACAATGTAGAAGTTGACCAAGTTAAAGCTATGGTTCTTCCAGAGCAACTAAAAGGCGATGTAACAAATCAAAAAGCTGTAGAGTTTATTCGTGAAAATGCAGTTATTAAAACAAAATAATTAATAATTACCAAAAAATGTAATATAATAGAGTAAGTGAATTTAGAGAGGAGTTTAATTAATCTTATGAGTTTAGTACCTTATGTTGTTGAACAAACAAGTAGAGGAGAAAGATCTTATGATATATTCTCAAGACTTTTAAATGACAGAATAATAATGTTAAATGAAGAGGTAAATGACACCTC
>CAYJJB010000042.1:0-437 GCA_964370405.1 uncultured Eubacteriales bacterium
TTGGGCAAGACGAGGTGAATTAAATGGAATTTATGACAGTGCCACAGCAAAAGGCGCTAAATAAAATATCGAAGATAAAGGCGAGCGATAAGGCGAAAGCAAAGGGCTTTTTCCCAAAGCGCAAATTTAAGGCGAAAGACCTTGCTAAAATGCTTAAAAATAGAAACAGAATAAAGCACACTATGTCGTCACTAATCAAATCGGCAGGGGTAATAAAAGCGCACGATATAGAGAAAAATCACCCAACAAAGATAACAGCCGAGCAGTTTTTAAAGCTTGATAGCTTTATCAAATCGCTTGGCATGGATAGCTGGGGCGTTTGCAAATTTACTGAAGACGAGATTTACAAGGGCGACGCCATACCTTATAAAGATGTTATAGTTCTCTCTCGCCATATGGACGACACCGAGTTTGTCACCGAAAAACTCCCGAACATG
>CAYJJB010000042.1:447-16602 GCA_964370405.1 uncultured Eubacteriales bacterium
TATCGGATTTGGCGCACTGCCAAACCACAGCCTTGGCGGAAATGTCGATTACACAAAGGCTGGATTTAAGGCAAATCTCGGCTTTATAGGCAAGCACGGAATGCTGATAACTCCGCATAGTGGACCGTGCAACAGGCTTTCTATTATCTACACAAGTATTGATAATCTAAATGAGTTTTTGGAAAATGGCGAGGACTTTTCTTGGGGCAATAGTTTTTGTGAAAAGTGCAAAAAATGCGTTCGCTCCTGTCCGTATGATGCAATTTATGAAAATGCAAAGGTGGACGAAAACGGTCATGTCGAGTGCATCTCAAACGCAAAATGCAACAGTGGCTTTGCGCACTACGGTTGCGGAATTTGCATTGCGGCATGTCCTTTTACAAAAGCAGGGTATGAGAAAATTAAAAAAGCTTTGTGAAGCAGTCGCTTTTTCATATTATACTTAAGTTTACAAACCAACAGCTGTCACTTTAAAGCGACAGCTGTTTTGTATTTAATTAATTTTGTCACTATGATTCTTTTTTTTACTTTCTCGTTTAGCTTTATACATTTTTGTGTCTGCGCTTTCAATAACTTCTGAAAGGACTTTACCGTCAACATTTGATATTGCGTATCCATAGCTAAATTTAATTTTAATATTAACATTCCCTATAACTACTGGTGCTATTTGAATATCATCTAAGCGTTTGCAAAATGTAAAAATACTTTCTTCGTTTACAGTTTTAGGTAAAATGACAAGAAATTCATCGCCGCCCATGCGAATGATAAAATCTGTATCCCTGATAATTGCTTGTAATTTTTTACAAAAAGTAATTAAAACCTCGTCCCCTACATCATGGCCATAAGTATCGTTTATTGGCTTAAAGTCGTTTAAATCTATGTATACCACGGTGTAGTCCATATTATTTAAGGAGAAGTCGCCTTGTAGGCGATCTAACAATTTTCTATTATTAACTCCTGTCAATTTATCAAGATAAATTTCTTTATTCGCAATTTTTAAGCTGTTTTCAATTTTCTTAATATATCGTGAAACTAGATAAGAAATAAGATATCCGCCTAATAAAATCGCAATAGCAGTTATATAAAGTGAAGCATTAGACTTTTGCTCAATACCAAAACTCCAACTGCCATTTGGAAGCTCTATCGTGACCCACTTCGCATTTTCTTTATCAAAGCCCTCAGATTCACTAATAATTTTACTCTCCAGTCCGTTTACCTCAGCATAGAATTGGTACTTATATTCCGAATTTGCAAAAACAGCAACATTTATTTTATCAAGCAGTACCGGAGTATCTATAACCACGGCTACAAATCCCCAAAATTCTTCATCGTTAAATACAGCTTTTCTGGCAATAAACGCATCTCCACCCTGTACAAGTTCATACGGGCCAGAAATTATAACCTCCCCTGTTTCAACTGCAAGATTAGCCTCAATCGCTCTGTCTGGTATTTCAAAAATATTATCACCAATTACGTTTTCGTTTCCCGTAAGTGGATAAACATAGTCCACAATGCCACCTGGTAAAATCGTAACATTTCTATAGCCAAAATCCTCAATTAAAGGCAAAAAAATGCTATTTAAAGTTTTTTCTCTATCGCCCTCATATTCCGCAACCGCAATTTGTTCTATCAAATCAACACTGCTAGACAAATTATGCATAATAGCAGTGATTTGCTCGCCTGTTTGCCCTGTTAGTATATTTAATCTATCTTCATTATAATCAGTTTGTATATCAAATATTATATAGGCAAAAAATGTATTTGCTATAATTAAAATAAAAAGTATCAACTTTGAAATTTGAATTTTCTTCATAATTTAGTGCCACCTTTATTGTATTTTTTTAATAAAAAGCAAAACTCAGTTTACATGAAAATTTAAACCGCTCATTTTCATGCACTTTGATATCCATACGTCTATTTTCCTAAATTATAACACATTTATTTATAATAATTCAATATATTCCATACAGATTTACACAAAAATTTGCATAAAACTTCTAAAATTTTAATATATTGGGCTTTCATCTCTTTTATCTATACTATTTCGATTAATCTATATGTTAAAATGCATGGCTGTAGTTAATTAAAAATGACGAAAATACATCTCCTTTACACTTAAAATTTTATGTGATATAATCAAATTAAATCTTACAATTGCTATAAAACGTATATTTAGAAAGGTCGCTTTAAAATGAAAAAAATTATCTCTTTTTTTCTTAGCTTTATGCTGCTAAGTTCATTACTTTTGGCATGTTCTTCGGACAATTCTCCAACTTCCTCTAACTTATCTACTCCATCTGAAACCTCGTCCCAAAGTCAAACTGCCACAATAAGCTCCGATGTTCCTCTTGACACTCTTATGGTAGGAACTTCAGAAATGAGTGGTGATTTTATTTCTGGATTTGGTAATAATGCTTTTGATTTATCAATTAAAGTTCTAACAGGTGGTTATGCTGGTACATATGAAGTAACTCCAAGTGGAGATATTGTTTTAAATGAAACTTTCATTAAGAATCTTGAAATAAAAGATGATAATGAAGCAAACAAAATATATACATTCACTTTACACGATGATATTTTTTGGAACAATGGTGAAAAAATAACTGCAAAAGACTATGTTGCTAGTGCTTTATGGTATTCCTCTCCTGAGTGGATTCAAATAGGAGCTTCTTCTGCTGGATATGACTCTTTCCTTGGCTTTGATGAGTATTTTAATGGTGAAACTGATGTATTTAAAGGTGTATCACTTATTTCTGACAGCCAGTTTTCTTTAACTATTTCTAGCGACAACTTCCCATATTATTGGGACGGAGTTAACGCTATGCTGTCCCCTATACATTTTGATACTTATCTTCAAAATTGCGAGATAATATCTGATGAAAACGGATCTTCTTTTAGCTTTACAAGTGGAGATTTGCTTGAAAACTGCCAAAGAATTGCAGACAATGAGCGTTTTAGCCCTACAGTTACTTGCGGTCCTTATTCTTTTGTTTCTTATGAAAATCAAACTGCGACACTTGAAATTAATGAATATTTTAAAGGCGATTTATACGGTAATAAACCCACTATAAAATATGTTGTTCAAAAAGCTATCCCACAAGGAACTAATGTTGAATGGGTTTTGAGCGGGCAAGTAGATTTAGTTGAGGGTGTTGTTGAAGGTGAAAAAATTGAATCGGCAAAAACTTCCTCTACAACCCTTTATAACTCATACGCACGCTCTGGTTTTGGATATCTTGCTATGATGTGTGACGTTGGACCTACTGCAGATGTTAACGTACGCTGGGCGCTGGCTAGTTTAATAGATCGTTCTGCTGTTATAGATCATGTTATCGGTGGATACGGAAGTACTGTTGATGCTGAGTATGGCGTAGGTCAATGGATGTATCAAGAGCTTGCGGCAGAACTTCAATCCCAGTTAAAGCCTATATCATTTAATGTTGACACTGCAAATGCTTATCTTGATGAAACTCAGTGGATTTATGAGGCTGATGGTGTAACTCCTTTTGACAGCAGTAAAGCTGTTGCAGATGGATCTTATCTTCGCCATAACGAAAACGGTGAAGCACTAACTATAAATCACCTTGGAATTTCTGAGAACCCTTTAACTGATATTATTGAAATAGAATATCTAAAAAACACACCTCTAGCGGGTATCAAGTTTAGCATTACAAGAAACGACTATTCCACTGTTTTACAAGAGTTTTATTATGCATATGAAATTCCTGATGAAGACAGATTTTATAATACGTTTAACTTAGCTACAAATTTCTCTTCTGTTTTTGATAGATATTATAATTGGCACTCAGATTTTATGGAGACCCAGCAAAATAACGGTCAGTTAAGCGACCCTATTTTGGATGAATTAATTATAGATATGCGTGAAACTGCGCCTGAAGATACCGATGCTTATTTAGACGCATGGCTTGCTTATCAAATTAGATGGAATGAATTAATGCCACAAGTTCCTCTTTATTCAAATGAATATTATGATATTTATCATAATTATGTAGATAATCTAAACACCAGTGTATATGCAGGGTATGAAAATATAATTTGTCAAATAACAAAAAGTGTAAAATAAAATAGTTAAATTTAAGCCTACCTATTTCTCAGAAATTGGTAGGCTTTATACCAAATATTTTGGAGGTTTTTATGGAAAAAATTTTAATAACAGGTGCAAGTGGCTTTTTAGGTGCCAGAGCAGTGCAGTATTTAAGAGAAAACTATAACGTTATAGCGCCAAACCGAAAAACGCTTGACATCACAAACGAAAATGAAGTGGCAGAATATATAGGAGCACTTAAGCCACAATTTGTTTTACATTCAGCAGCAATTGCCGATATATCCGTGGCAGAAAAGGACAAAAACCTTTCAGACTTGGTAAATAGGTTAGCGCCACTTTATATAGCCAAAGCTTGCACTGCAGTAAACGCAAAACTAATAAATCTCAGCTCAGACCAAGTGTATACCGGCAATACTGAACGTGTAGCGCTTAAAGAAGATGTAAAGCTTAATCCACAAAATTTATATGCAAAGCAAAAAATTGCAGCTGAAAAATTAGTTTCAGACATTTTGCCAACAGCCGTAAGCTTGCGTTTGACATGGATGTACGATAACCCCTGCTCAAATATCATGCCAAATAGAGGTTTGACAAAATTTTTGCTTGATACAGCAGAAAAAGGTGAAAATTTTAGGATAAATGTAAATCAAATGCGTAGCATAACATTTATTGATGATGTTATAAAAAATTTGCCAAAATGTTTTTCACTGCCCGGTGGTTCATATAATTATGGCAGTGAAAACGATTTACCTATACTTGAGCTAATCCAGCTTGCTGCAAAATTATTAAAATTGCCAGTTAGCATGATTGAGCCTTTTGAGGGTGATTATTCAAATATTTTAATAAACACTGAAAAACTGAAATCGCATGGTATTTTATTAAACACAGCACAACAAGGGCTGTATGAAGCTTTAACTTAAATTAGAAAAGCACAGTAATCGAAATTACTGTGCTCAGCGTGTCAAAAAATCTACAAGACAAGGAACAAGTTCCCTAAAATGACCGAGTAATACGAGGGTATGTGAGGGAAATTTTAGGGTGTTTGTGACGCAGGAAGCAAAAAACGAGCCAATACGGCTCGTTTTTTTTGCGATTGTGGGTTTTTCGACAGTCTAAGCACAGTAACTTAAATTACTGTGCTTTAATTTTTATAGGAGTTCTTTGATTGCCTCTTCAAGCTCATCCATGCTGTCACGTGGTTCAAAACGTTTTACAATTTTTCCATCTCTGTCTATAAGAAACTTTGTAAAATTCCACTTAATATCGCTATCTCCGTCAGCTGGTGGAACGTCTTTTGCATAAGTATCTTTTAAATACTTAAACAGCTCAGTCTGATTATCACCGTTAACTTCAATTTTGGCGTAAAGCTCATAAGGAGTTGAATAATTTAGCATACAGAATGTAGCTATTTCCTCATCATTTCCTTTAGCTTGCTCACCAAATTGATTACAAGGAAAATCCAGAATTTCAAGACCTTTTTCTGCATAAGCATTATGATAATCTGCCAGATTTTTATAATGCGGAGTAAAACCACAATGGGTTGCAGAATTCACAACAAGCATAAGCTTGCCTTTAAAATCGCTCAATTTGACCTGTGTTCCGTCTTTTTTTGTTACTTCAATTTCGTAAATACTCATTTGCACATCCGCCCTTTTCATTTTATTAGTTTCATTTTATAACATTGTTAAACAAATGTCAATGTTTTATCAAAACATTTAAAATTTTTATGATTTATGCACAAATTGTATTCTGTTTATATTTTAGAAAAAACATAACCTTCATCTCGCGACCATTCAATTATGTATTCACTGCCTTGAAGTTTTGTACGAAGCCGCTTTATGGTACTTTTTAGAGCATTGCTATTTTCGGCATATGGCATTTTCCATACTCTTTCATACAAATACTCGCAGTCCACATATCTTCCTGTATTTTGCGTTAAAATAAGCAGTGTCGCAAACTCTTTTTTTGTAAGAAGCAAATCTACATCGTGAAGAGTTGCCACATCAGCTGTTATATCAAGTACTAATGAGTCGCTTTCTACAAATTGTGGAACTCGCATAGAGCGCCTTAAAAGTGCTTCTATCCTTGCAAGCAAAACAGGAAAATCGTATGGCTTTGTCATATAGTCATCACTGCCATCTGACAGTCCTTTAATTATATCTTCTTGCCCTCCAAGGCCTGTAAGTAATAAAATTGGTATGTCAGACGCACTGCTTCTTCTAAGCGATTTCATAAAATCCAGTCCACTTCCGTCAGGAAGCATAATATCCAAAATAATTATATGAGGCGTATTTGCGCTTATGCATACTCTTGCAGCTTCAATTGTGGTTGCGGTGTCAACTGTATAGCCCTCCCAAGAGAGCATTCTCTTATTTCCGTTTAAAATTTTCTCATTATCTTCCACAAGTAAAATCCGCTTGTTTTTCTTCTCATTATTCACACCAAATAGTCCTCCTTTTGTTCATACTGACCTTGATAAACGGGAAGGTTAAAACAGACAGTGCAGCCCTTTCCTTCTTCACTCTCAATAAAAATATTGCCTCCGTGTGAATTAATAACAGTTTTACAAAGATAAAGGCCAAAACCCGTGCCGCCTTTTGAAACACCTCTTTCAAAGACCCTTGGCAAAATATCAGACGATATTCCACACCCATTATCTTTTATTCGCACAGTAATTATCCCTTTTTCTGCAAATGCAGAAATTCGCACTACGTCATCTTTTGTATGGCGGTTTGCGTTTTGCAGAATATTTATTATTACCTGTGACATCAAGTCTGCATCGCAAAATACTGTAAGCTTTTCTCGTTGTTCTAAAATAATATTATTATTATTTTTGGCAAACACAAGCTTTAGCATATCGGTGGTGTTTAATAAAAGTGCAGAAAAATCCACCTTTTTCCTTTCGTCTTGCTCACTAATTGAATTTAGGGAAAGCATTCCGCCTACAATGCGGCTAAGACGCATTATTTCTTCTTGTGCATCTGTTAGTAGCTCTGACATTTCTGAGTTTTCACTTGTTTCTTTTGCATGGTTTATAAGCCCCATTACAGTTTGAATATTTACCGAGATAACAGTGAGCGGCGTACGCATTTCGTGCGATGTGTTTGCCAAAAACTCAGTTTTGCTCTTGCTTATCTGCGCAAGCAACATATTTTTTTCATCAAGCTTTGCCTGTTGCGTTTTATAAAGTTTTACCTGAGTGTACGTTGTAACTCCAACTGCTAAAGACGCCGCAATAAAACATATTACAATACTTGAAAAGTAGTCAAACTCACTAACAAATATATGGGTTAAATCTAAATAGAGATAATCTATTACGCAAAGTGATGTATATATCAATAGTTCTAAAATCACCATAACAAACATTGTTTTTCCTTCTATCATACAGGTGGTAAAAACCACTGCAAACACAAAGAAAGCTGTAATTCCACCGTGATATCCACCACCTGTAAAAAACATTGCGCTAAAAAACAAAATAAATACAACAAAAATTGTGATAGCGTATATAAGCTGATATCGTTTTGTTTTATTAATAAAATTTATCATTATCAGCGTAAACACGCCTGAAAGAGCCTTTAAAAGCGCATCAATAAAACCTGTTTGCATAACAAGTGCATGAACTGTCATGGTCAGTGAAATGCAAATTCCTGCAAAGGCAAACAGCTTGAATATACGCACACGAAAATCATCGTCCGCATCAAAATATTTTTTCTTAAATTTGGTGTAGAGATTCTTCATATCATCACACTTCCTTAGAGATAGTGCCATTTAATTTATCGTCCGTTTGATGACTCACCACTGTATAAGGCACTTGTATTTGCATAAAATGCACCTGTTCCAGATAAATCGTCTATGTATAATACATTTTCTGCTACCACTGCGCTTATCTCCATTCCTGATGAGTCCATAAGTGAAAGTGCTCCACTACTTTCGTCTATAACAAATGTTCCACTGCTTTCCACACCATAATGTGCAAGTATTTCATATGTGCCATCATCAGAAAACACTATGCTCCATGCATGGTCATCGTTATTCCAGCTATATTCAACAATACTTTGGGTTAAAGTTTGAGTGTAATATCTTTGATCTACATTATAGAAATAGTCGGCATCACCACTTAATTCATCGAGATAAATGTATCCATTTGCATCAATGTATCCGTATCTTGTAGCAAAGTCTTCTGGAACTGCTTCGTAAGTCATTACAACTGTAGCGCTACTACTGTCATAAGTATACGTTCCACTTTCTGTACTGTCTGTAGAGCTTATTACAAATCTGCCGCTCTCATAAAAAGACAAGCTAAACTGTGCCTCGTCGTTATCCCATGCGCCGACTATTGTAGAAGGTGCAGTATAGTCTATATCTGATGCCCAAGTAGAAGCCGTATCATCTATAAAATCAAAGTCTGCACTTAAAGTCGTGTAAAAATATCCGCCAAAGCCGTCTATGTATAATACAGTATCATCATAATTTCCGTTTCGCTGTTCACCTGATTCTTGTGTCATAGTAAATGTTGCACTGCTTTCATCTACTGAATATGTGCCTTTTTCCAGTTTAGAGTCTTGTATCAGTTCATAAGTGCCGTCTTCTAGTAAAAATAGGCTAGTGCTAATTTCCATATTATCCCAAATACCTACAATTGGGTTTGCTAATACAGGTTTAGCATAAGATATTTCATCCACTCTAACAAATTTAGATATGGGATCTGCTATTTCAAGGTAGAAAGCATTTTCTTCTCTTGCAAAGCCAGTTTGAGTATAAGTTCCATCCGCCAAATAGTCATAGGTAAGTTCTATGTCACCATTTTCTGCGTTATAAGTATAAGTTCCGGGTTCTATATTATCAGATGTGTGGGTTTCAAATCTGCCGTCATCAAAAAAGACTATGCTGTACTCATCTGCATCGCAGTCCCAAGAGCCTACTAAATTTTTTGGAATAGCCTCTTCCCCAGATTCATTACTCACTCCACTTTGTGAAGTACCTTGCTCATTTTCTGCTGTCGCACATGCGCTAAGCACTGTAAAAACCAGCAAAGAAATTATTAATAAATATATTTTTGATAAACGCAACATTTCTATCATCACCTTTCTTTTTCATCTGCGTTGATACTATCAATTTATATCTATTATAGCAATTAAAAATAAAATGAATATTGAAAGTGGCAAAATTGACACCCCTGAGCACAATTAACTAAACTCTTTTTTAAGTTTTTCAATTACTACCCTGTCAGCGCTATCTATACTTAGTCTAATTTCTTTCTGTTTTTTCATATCTATTTTATATTTAAAAGAAATGAGTATACCAAAAACCATTATAAACAGTGGTGCAAAGCATATTACCGTTCTTATTGCCATTTGAGCAGACTCAGGTTGAGAAACTATTTTAGCCGCACCCGCTGCTTGCTCTGTAAAATTAAATATGCCAAGCACTGCCATAACTGCTGAAAGCCCTACTGCTTGTGCCACTTTATTTATAAAATTAACAAAACCGCTTATTGCGCCCTCGCATCTCTCGCCTGTTACAATTTGCGCAGCATCTACCACATCGCCAAACATTGCATGTGGTACAAGACCTGGGCCACTAATTCCAAAACCTATTACTATCGCTGCAATTATCACTATTATATCGGGCACACCTGGTTGAAGCATGAAAAGAGCAATGCCTGCAATAATCCAAATAATCGCACCAAAACGGTATGTAAAAGCTTTATTTTTCTTATTTATAAGCCATAAATAAAACGGCAGTGCAACTATTTGTGTTGCAAACATACTTCCTGCTCCTATTAGACCTAGTGCAGAACTTCCGCCAGCTGCTGTAACATCTCTTGCAATATAAAAATCAATATAAAAAAAGAATAAAGCACTCATTATGGACATGGTCATTTGTAGAGTTAAAAACATTCCTAAATATTGTCTAAAAGGTTTCACTTTTAAAAATCTTGTAAACTCGTCAAGCCTAAAACTTCTTTTAACGGGCGGTGTAATAATTTGCTCTCTTGCAAAAAGTCCTGTAACAAGCACTGAAACACCAAAAATTGCACCAAAAACAAGACTCATTACAATATATCCTTCATTGCCATCAAACGCACTTACTATCATACCTGGAACTGCAACACATAAAATTGATGAAAAAATGCTAAATGCAAGTCTTATAGAATTTGCCGATGCCCTGTCTTTATAATCGTATGCAAGTTCTGATGACAAAGAGCCGTAAGGAATCATTACCATAGTTTGAATTGTGCTAAAAAATATGTAAGAAAAAAGCACGCACAAAACTCTAAGTGTTTCGTTTTCCATAGAAAACGGGAAAAACATCAAAAACATTGCCAAAACAATTAAGGGTGAAGCTATAACAAGATAAAGCCTGCGCTTACCAAATTTTTTATTTTTGGTAGCGTCTGAAATTCGACCCATTAAAGGATCGCTAAGCGCATCCCACACCCTTGCTACAAACATTATAAGGCTAATCCAAAATGGAGAAAGCCCCACTGCAAGCGCCAAAAAGCCTGGGTATAAAAAATTTACAATATTAAATGATCCGCCACCAAAAAGATCTGCAACAGCAAATGCAATTTTATTGCCCATGCTAAGTTTTTTGTTTTTTTCCATAATGATTTCCTCCTTAAAATAATGATAATTGCTTAATAATAACGCTATCTCTCTTTCGCTGAGTGATAACTGCACTGGGATTTACATCACCTATTAAAACAGGCGATAAGGGATTATGTTTTTGCATATTAGAAAAAGCTGTTTTTTCGTTTTGAAGTGCATAACAATAACTGCAACCATTACCACAGCAGTTATATGTTCCTATGTCAATACTTTCAAGACACAGACATTCTGGTCGCTGATTTTTATCTTTTACATCTGCTATGCTGTAGCCCAAAACCTTTTGGATAATATTTTTATCTATACAGGCACCGTGTTTTATTTGGTACTTTAGAAGATCTATTTTTTCAGAGCAAGTGTAAATTTCAAACCCATTTTCACTTGATATGTCGGAAAAAATTTTAGCAAGCTTGTGTATATTTTGCTCTGTCATAAGATATGCTGGGTCTTTGCCCATTCTTCTCATCACATTTTTATAACTGTCCACAAAGCTTATTACACAGCGCTCCATACTGCCTTTTAAGCGACTTGCCATATAAGAAAAACGCTCCTTATGGTAATCTATCGTGTACAATTCATCAATAATTACAGGGTCGTATCGCCACACCATACGGTGCTTACCTAATTTTTCTGCAAGACTTATAAATGTATCAATCAAAACTTCTTTATCAGGCAAATTACTCTCTGTTTCTTTGCCATAAGGAGTGAGTGTAAATTCAAAATAATAGCTATATCCCATACGGTCAATTTCTGGTAAGTACTTTAAAAACGGTATTGGATTTTTTGTCCAAAAAATAATTATATCAACATCACTCGGCGTAAGATAAGCTTTTGAATAGCGTTCATTATTATATGGATTTTGAATAAGCACATACCCCTCTTTTAATCGGTTTATAAACCACTTCCCATAAAATGAAGGTATGTCGGTGCGCCTTGTTGCACTGATTATCATAATAGATACTCATTCGAGTCACTTGGTGCGTGCTCTCTGTCTGCGTTGCCATATTCACGCACAGCTTTGCAAACTGTTATTTTGTAGCTCTCAAAAAGCTCGTTTTTGCCCTTTGCTTGACTCATTCTGTGTTCTAAATTATTTCGCCATTTCTCTACCGCTTCTTCACTTTCCCACACATTCATAGAGAGCAGTTTCCCCTCTTCATTAAGACTCTCAAATCTCTCGGCACTTATAAAGCCCTCTGCACTACTAAGCATTGGTTTTAACATTGCCGCAAGCTCTAAATATTTTCCCATGCCCTCTTTTGTGGGCTTTACTTCAAATAATACTATAATTTTACTCATTATTAACACCCCTATTTTCTTATTATTTTTTATAATTAGCATAACACGAACAATAAAATTTTTCAACGGTTGCGTTTATATAAAATAGACCATCTACTTAGAAAAATTAAGTAGATGGTCTATTTTTGATTAAAATATTTTCACGTAAGATATTTAAAGTGCGAACGCTGTCTAAAACCTAAAGTATATAAATGGATTATACATTCCACCTGCTAAACTTAAAATATTTACAATAAGTAATAAATATGTTCCCACATAAGATAGCGTGTCGGCAATTTTTTGTCTTTTTTCTGTTGCCATGCAATAAGCACGTAGTCCATGCCAAAAAGGAAAGCTTAAAAGTATTCCAACTACAAAGGCCATTATAAATATAGGGTTTAAGTAATTTATAATTTGGTGCTGATTTTCCACTACATGTGACCAACCCATAAACATTGTCCCCACAATGTCAGCACCTTGTTCTAAAGATGTCGCCCTAAAGAACACAAACCCTATACATACCACAAGTAAAGTTGATATGCGAGTGATTATCTTTGGAATTTTTTTCATAGGAAGCCATTCTTCTAAAAGTAAGAAAAGTCCATGCCATAGCCCCCATAGGACAAAGGTCCAGCTTGCACCATGCCATAAGCCTGTGCAAAAAAAGACAAATAATTTATTAACACAAGTTCTTACTTTGCCCTTTCTGTTGCCACCTAGTGGAATATATAAATATTCTTTAAACCAAGTAGATAAAGAAATATGCCACCTTCTCCAAAATTCTTTTACCGATGTTGCCTTGTATGGATAATTAAAGTTTTCTAAGAACTTAAAGCCAAACATTTGTCCAAGCCCTATTGCCATATCACTATAACCACTAAAATCAAAGTAAATTTGCAACATATAAGATATTGCAACTATCCAGCCGGCCCACATTGGCATAGTGCTCCACGAACTATCAAACAGACCGTCTACTGCAAATGCTAAAGTATTAGAAATTAATACTTTTTTAGAAAGACCTATGATGAAACGTCTCATGCCAACGGCAATATAGCCTATATTCAATTTTCTATTAGCTATTTGCTCTTGAATATCATGATATTTTACAATTGGTCCTGCGATAAGCTGTGGGAAAAGTGCTATGTATAGTAAAATATTAAAATAGTTTTTCTGTGCTTTTACTTGATTTCTATAAACATCAATTACATACGAAAGTGCTTGGAATGTGAAAAATGAAATTCCAATAGGAAGCTCTATGTTTGTATGCGCAATACCCAAAGCGGTAACGTTATTTATCAAATCAATAAACATGTCGGCATATTTAAACACACCCAACATTAATAGATTTACAAGCACTGATGAAACTAAAACTACTTTTCTTTTCATACTAGAACGAGGGGTCAACAATCGTCCAAAACAATAGTTGACCCCTGTGCTAAATAACATAAGTAAAACATATATTGGCTCACCGTAAGCGTAAAAGAATACGCTTGCGACTATGAGCAGTGTATTTTTTGCAATCATTCCTGGAAGTACATAGTATAAACACAGTACTATCGGCAAAAATGCAAACAAAAAGACTAGCGAACTAAAAACCATAATTTTCCCTTAATTTCCTTTTAATTTATTATGGGTTAATAACTAAATCACCTGGATCAATGCAGTGTTCTTCTTCTTGCGCTGGTGCATCTGGCACTACTGGTGCTGGCGCTGGTGTTACCACAGGAGCAGGTGCCGGTGTTACAACAGGTGCTGGTGCTGGTGTTACCACAGGTGCAGCAGGAGCTGGCGCTTCTTCAACAACTGGCTCTGGTGTTGGCTCTACAGTGGGTTCCGGTGTAGGTTCCGGTGTAGGCTCTGGTGTTGGCTCTGGAGTAGGTTCTGGTGTTGGTTCTGGCTCTTCAAGCCTTGCTTTTTCTGACATTTCATACTCTTTTGTGCTTACTTGTGAATCATCAGCAGCACTAGTATAAGTAAGGTATAACACCTCATCAAAATTTAAAGTAATGTCTTCTTTTACATCTTCAAATACAAGTTGATGAAGTACTTCTTCTGTGCCATCAGCAAATACAACTTCAAGTAAATAAGTTGTATTAACCGCAATTTCCATACCGTCAACTTCCACAGTGGTTTCTGACTCTTCATCAAATGTATAGTATAAACGCACTGTTTCATCTTCAGCTATAGTCATTTCTTCTTCAAGCATACTCTCTGGAAAATCTTCTTCCAAAGAAGATTTTATAGAAACTGCTGTAATTTCTTTACCTGTTGCATTTTTCACAAGAACTGTGCTTGCGTCATCGCTCTCTACCCCTACAACTTTATATGTTTCATCTTCTGAAACAGGGCTAGAACATCCAACTACTCCCAGCATAGCAACCAAAAATATCGCTACTACAATAATTACTTTTTTCATAACAAATTGTTACCTCTTCTTTCTAAAATGCTTATTTTCACCAATACTAAATCGGCTAAATTTTAAGTATTTAATTTCACACAAATCAAATTTTGTCAATTATTATTAATTATATATTATGTTGACTAATTTGTCAATATGAAGCATAATCCATATCTGTCAAAGTATACCACAAAAGAAAATTAAATACCCCTAACTATTAGACGCAAAATAGAATTAAAAAGTTCACAATTTTTCGAGATTTTTTAGTATCTGATTACATCAGTTATAAATTTTAGTACTTTTTGCGCAACCTTACCGTCATAATTATTGGAACACGCTCTCCTTTAAAAGGCACTTCACAAAATCCATCAAGCACAAACCCTGCTGCAAATGCTACACTTAAAATATCACTTATTGAGCGGTGATAGTAGTTTTGCAACATGGGTTGACCCTCAATTGCAAAGCCTTTATTGATACAGCTTGTAAAATAATCATCATTTTCATAAGTAAAACAAGGGTGATGTGTTGCAAAAACAAATATGCCATCCCTGTCAAGCATATCAAAAACTGCGCTAAACAGTGGAGATATTTCAGATATATCCATAATTGCCATATTGGCTACTGCTTTAGTAAATAACTTTTCGCTTTTTAGTTTCAACAAATCACCATACTTTGTTGCATCGCAAACATGAAAACTAACTTTATCTAAAACATCATTTCTTCGCTTGACTGCAAGCTCAATCATCTTAGGACTATAGTCAAAAGCTGTTACTTTTGCGCCTTTTTTTGCCATTCTTTGTGAAAAATTTCCATTCCCACAAGCAATGTCAAGTACAAAGTCATTTTCATTTATTTCAAGCAGTTTTTCTACATTTGGCCTTACTATATCACAGTGAAAAAAATTTGACTCATCGCCCATCTGTTCATCCCAAAACTGCGCATTTTTCTCCCATGCTTCTAAACCATTATCTTTAAAATCAATTTTTTCTCCCTCAAATATCTCTTTAACATATTCTACCGTAGCATTTATTTGCTCAGTTCTTCCACTTAAACTTATTGCCATAAAATTTATATCATGCACGTCAAACGGTGCTTTTATTCCAAGTTTGCTTGCAGGCTCATAGCCAAATTTTGGATAATATTTTTCACTTCCTAAAACGATCACAATGTCATAGCCCATGGATTTTGCTATTTCATGTCCTTTTTTTATAAGCGCACTTCCCACGCCTTTTCCTTGTGCTTTTGGCGACACCGAAAGTGGTGCAAGTGCAAGGCCATTCACCTTACCTATTTTTGCTTTTGTAAAAATTATTTGACCAAGTATTTTGCCATCTTCTTCTGCAACTAATGATAACTCCGAAATAAAACCATCGCTTTTTCTAAGCTTTTCGACGAGTTCTTGCTCCGTCCCGTCTGAGTGCTCGGCCGTCTCAAACGCCTCTTTTACTAGTTTCTTTACAGCCGCATAATCCCTTGCTTCTTCTTGTCTTATGTTCATTTTATTTCTGCCTTTCAGTATCATTATACTCACGATTCATTAACTTATAAGTATAGTGTTGTTTTATTTCTGTTTTAAGATTTGTGTTGTTACGAGCAGCGTGCTCATAAGCTTATAGTAAATAATTACCTATCAAGGAATTTCACATAAAAATATTTTGATAACTGAGGATTCTGTTTGTTCTCTCTTGCATATTCTAAGGTAAAACCACACTTTTCATAAAACTCTGGCGCTTGAAAATGACTTGTTACTAAATTAATGTTATTTAGTCCACTTTCTTTAAAATATTCTTCTACCGACTTAATAAGTT
>CAYJJB010000043.1:0-12902 GCA_964370405.1 uncultured Eubacteriales bacterium
CCTGACTACCAAACTTGGGCAGACTAATTTATTAAAAATTTGAAAGGCGTATCATAATGGATTTTTTTACACTTTATCTATACACTATAATATGGCTTTTAGGAATTTGCGTTGGCAGTTTTTTAAATGTTGTAATTTATCGTATACCTAAGGGAGAAAGTGTAGTAGGTGGACGTTCTTATTGTCCAAGTTGTAAAAAAAAGCTTAAATGGTATGAGCTCTTTCCCATATTTTCTTATGTTTTTTTAAAAGGAAAATGTAAAGACTGCAAAAGCCAAATATCGCTTTGGTATCCCTTAACCGAAGCGATAAATGGCTTTATGTGGGTCTTAATTTTCTTAAATTTCGGCATGACTTACACTACAGTTTTAGGGTGGCTTTTTGCATCAGCGCTCCTATCACTTTCTATAATAGATGCAAAAACAAGGGAAATTCCCTTTAGCATTAATATATTTATTGGCATAGTAGGAATAATAAATTTAGCTCTTAATTTTACAAATTGGCATGATTACTTACTAGGCGCTGTAAGCGTGAGCGCTTTTTTGCTGTTATTACTACTACTTTCAGGTGGACGTGCCATAGGTGGCGGCGATGTAAAACTAATGTTTTTTGCTGGGCTGTTTTTAGGTCTTATACCCACTGTTTTGGCTTTTTTTATTGCATGTATCGTGGCATCAATTATTCATTTAATTAAAATGAAATTTTTCGGCGCAAAAAGAGATTTAGCGCTTGGCCCGTATTTATCGATAGGCTTAATTATAAGCTTTTTATACGGCAGTCAAATAGTTGATTTTTATCTTAGCATGTTGCTAATTTGATTTTGAAATTTATCCTTAAATTTTATACAGGATTTATATATAGTGGCTTAATATTTATAAAGGAGTATTAAAAAATGGCTCAAATATTACTTAATATTGAAATAGGGGAAAAGTTTGTAAATGTGTGTGTGTCTTCAGGCACTGCCAAAAATTTTAAAATTACAAAGACTTTAAGGTTTGAACATCTTGGTGATGTTGTGCTTGATGGACAGGTTACAAACCCTACCTACCTTGCAGACCAAATTAAAGAACAGTTTGAAAAAAATTCTATAGGCAACGTTAAAAGGGTTAATTTTGTTTTTAATTCATCAAAAGTGGTAAGTAGAGAAATAAACTTACCAAGCATGAAAGAAAATAAAATTGGTGACGTAATAGCACTTAATGCCTCAGAATATTTTCCAATAGATGTTTCAAACTTTCACATAACTCATAGTTTAGTTAAAAAAGCTTCTGAGCAAGGGGACACTATGCGTGTAATGCTTACCGCTGTTCCTAAGGTCATAGTTAAGAGCTTTTTTGAACTAGCAGACGCACTAAAGGTGTCTGTAAATGCCATTGACTATGCTCCAAATGCACAGTACCAACTTCTAAAGTCTATAAAAAGTGAAGAAGTTATAATGTATCTTAATATGAACATTAAAAATTCAACTGCAACATTTGTTCAAGACGGTGCTTTGCTTTTACAGCGTAACCTACCTTTTGGTGGTGATGAAATTATTTCTGCTGTACTTAGAAATGCAGAACTAGATGAAGATGAGTATGTAAAGGTACTTGAGCAAAGCAAAAAAGAGAACTGGCTTGAGCGTGCACTTACACCTGAGCAAATACAAAATGCGATGTTAAGATTAACATCAGGTATAAACAGAAGTTTAGAATTTTTTACTTCCAGTCAAAAGGGATTGAAAGTCGATAAAATAGTGCTTCTTGGTATATGTGGTGACATACATGGCTTGACATCTGCCATATCAAACTCAAGTGGTTTAAGTTGCGAAGTTTTAAGTTACTTGCCAAGCTATGAAAAAAGCATAGGAAATTTAGAAGAGTTTAATACCTATATTTCTACAATAGGAAGTCTTATTAGTCCGTTAAATCTTTTACAAGATGAGTTTGTTAAAAAGAATAAAAGAGTGAGAAGTACAAGAAGCTCTGATTCTCTTGTAACAAGTATTTTAATATTCGTATTTGCAATTGTTGCTGGCGTTACAATGTCTGCTACAGCATATTTTGATTATGCAAGAGAGCAAAATAAACTTGATAGTTTAAATATGGAGTACCTTGAACTGCAAGCAAATGAACCTGTAAGAAATGACTATGTTCAGTATAAACAAATGCATGAAAATATTATGGGAGCGGCAAGTTTAACTTCAAATAATAATGAAAACTTGGTGGCGTTTTTGGAAGAACTTGAAAACAAAGTGCCAAAAAATTTAGTAGCACTAACAGCTTCTTGCACAAATGAAAATGTAACACTTAATGTTACGGTGCAAACATTTGAAGAAGTGGCGGTTACAATGGCAAATTTAAGAGCTTTTGAAAGTATTGATGTTATAAACGTTTCATCAGCCGCAGAAGATTCCGAGAGTGGAACAGTGTCTTTTTCTATAACATGCCAGTATAAAGTTGAAGTTTTAGAAGAGGCGCCACAAGAGCAAACTGAAGAAGTAGTATATGAAGGCTAAGGAGGGAAAGAAGTTATGAGAATTACAAGACGTGACTTAAAATTAATAATTGTTTTAGCCGGAATTGCAATATTTGCAGTACTTTATTTCTTTGTAAATAATATGTTTATTACAAAGACTGAGGAGGTAAAAACGGAAATATCAATACTTACTCCCGAGGTACAGGCACTGCGTGATAGCCAAGAGAATTTTGAAAGCTATGTTTCTGAAACTGAAAGATATAAACAAGAAATTGAAAATGAGCTTTATTATTATCCATCAAAAATTCAACCAGAAGAATTTTTGGTGTGGGCACTTGAGTGGAGAGATACTACCGGTGTGGAAATAAGCGATGTAAGCTTATCACCTGAAACAATTATTTCACAGTTTGAGTGTTATGCACCACAAATAATAGATGGCGCACAGCAAAATGTGTTAAGCGACGTAAGTTTTGGAACTATAAGCTTAAACGCATCTGCACAAATGACATATAATCAGCTTAAAAATTCTATTACGGCAATATACAATTATAGAAACCCAACGGTATTAAACAGTGTAACAGTGTCATATGACGCAGAGCTTGCAAAGCTTACAGGAACTTATTCAATTTCAAAATATTTCATATCATATGAAAATGCGCCATATGCTCCACTTGATATGCCAAATGTTGCCTTAGGCAATGAAGACATTTTCGGCTATACAGCAGTAGAGCAAGCCAGTGAGCCAGTTGATGAAGCTCAATAATAATATTTATTAAAAGAGGGGTGTGAGTGAGTGAAAAAAATTATTAAAAAATTAAAAAATAATAAAGGATTTTCACTTGTGGAACTCCTTATAGGAGTAGCGATTTTAGGAATAATCGCTATTCCACTTATAAATATATTTATAGTATCTACAAATACTTTTGAAAGAAGTAGAAAAATGGGTGAGGCAACACTTGTAGCTCAAAGTATTGCAGAGTCTATAGAAGCAGAAACTTTTTCTGATATACTAAGTAACCCTGTAGTTATTGCAGATGAAGCAAGCAGTGGTAGATTGGTAAGTCAAAAAGACTATGAATATGTAATTAGTCTTGAAAATTTAGTAAATGGTATGTCAAATTTTGATGCAAGAGTTACTTTTAGCGCAGGTAATACTAGTGAAAGCACAGCGATAGCTCAGTATGAAAATATAAATAGTGTAGAAATAGCCCAGTTTGAGTCAATGGATGCACTGTTTGCGCAAAATAAATATGTACAGACTATACATGGTTCAGATTACACATCATCAAATGACCCTGATAAAATTTCGCTTGAAGAAATAACTATCATAGCAAGGGCGCAAGGGTTTTATAGACTTGCAAGCTCTCAAAGGCAGATAACACTTGAATTAAATGACATAGATCCAGACCCTGATGTTACACTAATTTCTGCTAGAGTTATTTACGAATATGAATATACTTTTTCATTTGGAACATCTTTGATTGGTGCAAAAACTTTTACAAGTGCAACAAACCCGTCTGAATGTGTTAAAACATTTGACGTACTGCTTAACCCATTTAATGTAGAAGAGCAGGGCAGATATCCAGCTATTTTCCTTTTGTATCATCCTTTTTATGATGATGACGCAACTACTATAGATGATATAATTAGAATTGAAAATAATTTAGAAAACACAGAGCGCTTGCCAATAGATTTTTATGTTGTAAAACAAAAAGACCCAACTCTTACAGATGAAGAGCTGATGAATATTGAATTAAATTATAAGGCAAGAATTGATTTACTTCAGCCTTACAAACTAGTTCAGTCAAGCGATGAATATGCAGTGGTTCATACCAATGCAGGCGATAATCTTGCAACAGAAATTTACCCAGATTACCAACCAGATTTTAGGTGGTATAATGGAACAACAACCTATTACTCTTCACCATGGATGGGTCCTGTTGCGGGAACAAGCGATTTGATACCAACATCAGATGACTTGGTGAATGTAGAAGAAGTTTACAGAATGTTTGATGTAGTTATAGAAATATTAGATTCAGACGGTGATATCATACACACGCTAAATACTTCAAAATCGAGATAAGGAGAAAAAAATGAGCAGCAAATTTACAAATGCTATACATTTATTAAAACAGAATAAAGGTTCAAGTATAGTAGTTGTTATAATAACTATGCTGTTTGTGATGGTACTTGGCTCAATTTTGCTGTTTACAACATATACAGGTGTTCTTGTAAAAAGTGCTGAAAGAAGAGGAGAGCAAAATTTTTACGACGCACAAACTGCTATGACCATAGTAAAAACAGGTATACAAGAGGCTGTAAATGCCTCAATTGTAAAGTCATATCCTGAAATATTAGTTAACTTTACAGGTTTAAATGCAGACTTAGATGATTTAGGAGATCTGTTTCACCAAACTTTTAAAAGCAACCTACTTTCATATCAGTTCGAGGGTGTTACACAGAAGAAAGATATTTTTATTGTAGATGCAAGCACCAGTGCGTATAATTTAGAAGCGCTGGAGGATTATTTTATTTACGCAACTGCAATTTCTGATTTAGAAAGTGAAGGACTTTCTTTTTCATCAGTTTTACCTGATTTAGAAATTACAGCCGAAACAATTACACTTAAGAATTTTAAGCTTACTCATACCAATGAAAGCACAAGCTTAGTAAGCTCAGTAGAAACTGATATTGTAATTAATATGCCAGAATTTGAATATAATTATACACCGTATACTGTATCTAGTATACCTGATTTTGCTTTTGTAGTGGGTAGCGAACTCACTGTAAATGGAACCACTGATGTAAACGGAAGTATTTATGCAGGAGAAATGACTTTAAATGCTGAGAACTTTACATTTAACACGGGAACTCTTATTTGCGGCGGTGATGTAAGCATGGAAAACTTATCAACGCTTACAATAAATAATGATACTGATTTTTGGGCAAGAGAAATATCAATGTCAAATTCTAAGCTAAATATAAATGGCGCAGCATATGTGTATGACGATTTGGTGCTTGATAATGATAATGAGGTAAGAATAAACGGTACGTATATTGGATATAAGCAAGAGAATACGCCAAGTGGCAGCAGTGCAATTTTGGTAAACGGTTTTGACAACACGCTTAATTTAGAAAATGTACAGGAGCTAATACTTGCTGGTAGAGGCTTTGTTGGCGGATATGGAGAATATGAAGGTAATCCTAATACTGGTGTGGGCACTGGTGAATCTTTGGCGGTACAAAGTAACCAAATTGCATATTTACTTCCAACCAGTGATTTAGAAGTAGAGGGCGGACAAACTATTACAAATCCATTTGTGTTTGATACTTTACCAACAGTTTCTTTAACAGATGAAGCTGCATTAAAATATTCACAGTTTGGATCTTTGAATGAAGACGGAATAAAAAGAGAAATTCATAGTTTTGGTGGCAAATATATTGCATACTATTTCCTAGACTTTGAAACCACAGAGGGTGCTGTAAATTATTTTAAAGATTATTATAGTGATGAGTCTAACGAAGAAAATTTAGACGCTTATATGAATACTTACTTTGAAAGTCTTGGAGGTGCACCAATTGAAACCACTTATGCACCTGGTGTGCTATTTAATGAGCCTACTTTAGAGGAGTTTGAAATTATTGAAGGTGAGTTAATTACAGACTTTTCAGGCTTTGAGGGAATTTATAATAACTTAAGCCAAACTCTTTCAGCCGATAAGGGTTCAAGTGGTGGCATATATGATTATATAGTTGATGAACAAGCGGTAATTGACTTTGCAGGTGCAAATAATTATGTAGAATTTAAAAATGATGCAGGTGAAGTGCTTGCTATAATTGTAAATGGAGATTACACGGTGCCGATAAATTCTAATATACCGCTAATTATAGGGCACCCAAACAGCACTGGAACAATAACTGTAAATGGCGATTTTGACGGGCTGATTATAACAGATTCAAAAGTTTTAATAAACGGAAATTTAAAGGTAAATGCAAACTCTGATGCCGTGCGTGAAGCTTTAGTTGCAACAAATAACGGCACTTTAATAGGCCAGTTTTTAAGTTTTGCCGCAGGTGAAGAACAGCAACAACATTTTGGAAGTGGTGCATGGAATTTAGACGAGCTTATAGTATTTGAAAACTGGAGCAAAACAAATTCATAAAGAGGGGAGGGCACTTGTATGAAAAAGAATAATAAGGGTTTTACTATGGTAGAACTTATAATAGTACTGGCAATTATGGGTGTCTTACTTTCTGTAATATCATTTTCTGCAAGTATACTCTTAAGAAATGAATCTAGGGAGGCATCATCAAAAGTGAATGCCCTTTTAGCTTCTTGCAAAATAGAAAGTTTAAGTGGCGTGCACGACTCTAGGCTTGAAATATTTCTTGAAAACGGTGAATATAAGGCAAGGCTTTACCAAAGTGATTCACAGTATGAAGAAGAGATACTAGGGGCTGAAAGTCTTTCGATAATATATAAATTAAAAGGCGATGATATACCAATAGAAATAGGAAATGACCCGCTTGTAATTTCATTTAATAAAGAGACAGCGGCACTAGAGAGTGCGCAGGTAACCTTAATAGATTTTAATGCAGGGTATCAAATTACCCTTTATCCCACAACGGGATATTTTGAGCTTAATAAATAAGGAGGAAGTATGGAAGTTATTGAAAATAACAAAAATAAAGGCTTTACACTTGTTGAAGTTATAGTTGCAGTTGCAATTTTAGCAATCATTTCGCTTGCTGCAATGAGCCTCATGACTACAGGAGCAAGAACCTTTACATCCATTAATTATTATGTAAGCCTGCAGTATGAATCTCAGCTTTCGATGACTCAACTTCAAGAGTATACAATAGATTGCAAAGAAACAATTTCTTTTACTGATGATACAGATACTTTTATTATTGATGATAAAGATGTTTTTTTCTTAGATGGAGATGTACTATATTATAAAGAAGGAATAGATGGCGAGAGTGCAATTTTGGCAAAATATGTGTCAGAATTTAATGTTGTATTAACCGAGGGTGAAGAAAATACAGCAAAAGAAGTTACAATTACGCTAAATTTTCAAAGACAAGGAAAAACGCATGAGGCGGTACAAAGTATTGCACTTAGAAATAATCCTGAAATTTTGGCATAAACTTATATAAGCAAAAAATACAAGAGGAAAAATTTATGAATAAAAATGTAAATAAAAAGATAAAATCTAAGCTGATTATGGCTTTTATTAGTCTTTTAATAATATCTTCTATAGTGCTATTCACTTTTTCTGCAATAGCTCAGTCAGAACCTGCAAAGAGAGATGAAAACGGCTATGCTCTGTTTCAATCTTTTTCGGGAATAGAAGAGATAAAGACGAATATTTCAGGCGCTAGTACCTTTAATATTTTAGAAATTTTACCAGAGGGAAACACAGAGTATAATGGCTCGATCGGATACTATATAGATGGACAAGAGCCGATTAATTTAGATGTGCTTAAAACCTTAGAGGGTTTTGATGCAAGAAATGCGCAAATGCAGGCATTTATTGCTGCATTACCCAATGGGATTGCTTCGCCAAATTTGAACGAAGCACCCATAACTACCGTAGAATACAAAGAAATCTATCCATGGCAATTTGATACGGTGGGCGAGTATGATACTTATACCGAGCTACTCACTGCAAGTGGTGGAGAGAGATATGAAACATATGTTACAAAAGATGAGGATAATTTATATTTTGAACTAGATCCATATGGTGATTTTATACTTACTGGTGAAATAAATTTGGATATAGACAATGGAGATACATATCAAATTATTGATAGTTTGCAGTATATTCAAAGCTCTCAAACAGAAAATGCGTATTATTATAATCCTACATTTGACTCTGCATTTAACATAGCGGGAATGACCGAAGGGGAAGAAGAAGCCCTATTAACAGAAAAATTATCAGCTTATGCACAGACAAATGAAGGTGTTGCGGTGTATCAAGTGCTAAACTCAGATATACCATCTTACGAATTTGTTGGGATACTTGGTGAAGAATTTTCATTTGATTTATCAGCACCACTGGAGAGTAAAAACTATTTTCTTGTAACAGATTATGGTATTCCATACCAAACGTTTAATCCATCAACTGCACCATATTTTGCAGTTCATGGTGGATACACAGAAGATGAAACTGTAAAAAATATAAGTGGAAAGTATTTTTTGCGCAGTGAAGAGGCTTATAGATATGTTGGAGAAAATAATGGTGAGTACACTTCATACATAGATGATACTGCAGTGTATGAAGCTTTAAATGTGGAATACTCGGAAATTTATATAAGTACTTTCATAAATAACAATTGGTTTGAAAAATATGTACTGGATGCATCGTCACAGCAAGTAGACATGGATATTACTGTTACAGTTAAAACACCCTCACAGGTAACGCAAAATGATATAGATACTGCAAGTTTGATAATGGTAACACAGGGCATAGGTGGGATAAACCCAGGAACCAGCCAAGGCAGCTTGCCAGCAGGTGTTTCTTTGGTTGATTACTTAAATGAGCAAAAACCACTTGTAGTAAGTAATAAAGTGACAGCAATTACTGGAATACGAGAGCATGTGCAAGGAATGAGTGCAAATGAAATTTCATTAAGTGTATTTTTGTATACAGCGCAGTTTAATCAGTCTGGAATACTTACATCAGGTTTTAAAACAGAATTTTCAAATCCTGATTCAAAAGTAATGACTTACATAAGTGCGCAAAATGTTCTTAGAGAACTTACAGCCGTAGATACACTGCCTGTTACAAACACTTTTGCAAATCATTTAAGACATGTAATTAATTTTAGATATCAAGAAGAGATAGCGCAAAAAAAGGTTTTAGAGGTGTTAGAAATTCAACCAATAGTGTCACAAACTGTGTCACAACTTGGAAGCAGTGCAGAAAATAGAGTATATGGTGGTAAAGAACTTTTAATTGAGGATGTACAAAGTTGGCTTCATGGAGTTGACTTTACAGATGTTGAAATTAACATCACCACAATGGCTATAACTGAATTTGTTGGCGTTATTGATGAAGTAATTGAAAAATACGATATAGTCTACATAGGTTCATCAATTTATGAGTTTAATCAACAGACTATAGATGGTCAGGTAATCACAAATTATAATGATATTAATATGGATGGCCTTATTTATACGAATATAGGCGATATCATAGCTGTATATAATGATATAGTTGGTTTACTGGATGTCGATTATTATCTTCCTGCAGGTACTAAGGAAATTCTTGTGCCTATAGATATAGATGGAAATGGAAATATTACTAGTGAAGAATATGATGCTCATTATATTAAACATAATTCTACTGATGTAACTAATTCTGAAATAGGTACGCTTGGTAGACTTTCAGGATATGATTTTACATATATGAAACTTGAGGAGCTTCAAACTTTTGCAGATGCAGGTATGCCTATCATAATTTCAGATGGGCTCATCACAAATGACAGAAAACAAGTTACTCAAACTGAAATTAAAATTGAAAAAACTGTAAATACGCTAAAGCTTACAGGACTGCCATCAAATGAAGATATTTACCCAAGTCGAATTTCATATCAGTGGTATAAAAATGATGTTGCCATGACAAATGAAACTGCATCAAGTTATACTATAAATGGAGATGATGTTGGAACATTTTACTGTGAGGTAACATTTACAAATATCGAAACAGGCGAAAGTGTACGTGATATCAGTAATGTGGCGACGGTTTCACCAGAAATTGTTTATGATATTGAATCGGTAGGAAACGCTACAAAAAATGAAGAGTACCTGCCTATAACATTTGAATATAATATGGATACAGTGGCAAATCCTGATGTCGGTACAGCAGTAGCTACACTAGACCCATCACTAGTGCCAGAGGGTGCAAAAGTTGACTGGGAGTGGAGAAGAAAAGTATATTCTGGTATTCCAAACCTTTGGGAAAATCCACTTGTAGAACCAAATGGAATAGTGTTAGATGGAAGTAAGGGTAGAAACTACACTATAACCGATAATGGAAGCAATACATCAGAAATTGAGATTACATATGATGTCGCAAGCTGGATTAATCGTATTATTTGTAGTGCAACTGTAACTGAATTAGATGGAACTGTGACTATATACGCATCAAATAGAACAGCGTGGATAAACTCTGGAGGACCTGAAGATGCGGCTGCAAGCACGTTTTACACAGGACCCCTAAATACCCCTGATACTCAAGATGATTTATATACCAGTGCATTTAATAGCAGTGTTACTGTAAATCAAGGAATGGGATTATCACAAATTTCGGCATCTGTAAGTTTAGCTTCACACACAAATGCACAGTCCCCGCTTGATATGCAAGCATCAAGTGTTAGTACATGGCAAAAGTTAGATGACAGTGGTGTTTATGTTGATATTCCTACAGAAAAAGTAGGGGATAATTTTGTAGCCGACTTGTCTGCAACAGGAACATACAGACTTAAATTTGCTTTAAATGTAAATGGTAGTGATGGATATTCATATTATTTATATTCAAATGATGTAAATGTGGTTGAAGGTGGCAGAAAAATAGAGCTTGATAACGAATTTGGCTATGTTACTCCACCACAAATTGATATAGCAAGAGATGTTTTAGACGATGATAGAGTTGATAATTCTTCTAAAATGTGGGAATTTATCATGGGTGACCCATTAGATCCACAGGATATAGGTGTGCTTTCAAAGGCTAATGTTATGAGTGAAAGTGAAGCAGTATCCGTTACAAGCTCTGTAGCGACTTATGCAAACTTATCAAAACCTGAAATTGTATATGCTGATACACTGTTAAATTATAGGCCGATAGATTACACAGACTCAACTGCTTTAGCTGAAACTCTGCTCGTAGATGATACACTCACTTATAAATTTAGAATTATTAATGAGACAGATCTTACACCATTTGAAACAAGATATGAAGTTTCTTTATATTTAGACGCTGACGGTGATGGTAGATATTCAGATCATGAAATTATATCAAATGTAAGTACTATAGATTCTGGAACGAATGAACATGTTGATAACGATGATTTAGTTGCGAATAATACATACATAGTTTCAAGAGTAGTGCCGTCAAATATTGAAGGTCCAATTACTTGGCAACTTAAAATTGAAAAGGTTGGAAGTGATGGCATTATTGCCACTGACAAGGGTATAACTTATAAAAAGCCAAGTCAGATGATTGATATCAATGTTTTGCAGATTGCAGGTGATAGTCCATCGACATCTAGTATGAACAGATATCCATATACAAATCTGTTTAACAATATGAGAACTGCAGGAGTTTATAATATAACTGTTACTACGGTAGCTATAAATGACTTAAATGTTTTTGCAACTCAAGGTGAAGTAGAAGAGTATTTAAATGATTATAATATGCTGTTTATAGGTTTTCAGGAGTCCTATGGTAAATTAGATCCACTAAACGGATTTGACCCAGACTCAGCACTTGCCATAAACGCATATATAGACTCAGGCAAGGCGGTACTTTTTAGTCACGATAATATATCTACAGAGGTAATACCTATTCCAAATGATGCAACACCAGTTGGGTATCCTACAATGAGTACGGCGCATCCAGAACAGCAAAATGTGTGGTTCTCTGGATATTTTTTAAACACGCTAATGCGAAGTGCTACTGGACTTGACAGATACGGTGTTACAGACACAAGCTTTGGTCTTTCGCAGTATAACTATGTGTCAAAATATGCACCTGATAGCAGTAGAATAACTGCTTCTGGGTATGAGTCAGATAGTATTTTGAATTATGAGTTGAGAGAAGAAATTGAAGATGTTAAAAATGCAGGCTACGATGTTGCATATGAACCAGGTTCACAAAAAGAAGAGTTTGTAGAACAGACGCAAGGATACTCTACATATATGTTATCAAGGTCAAGAGCAAAAACTGCGGATGGTGAAGGTCTTCTATTACCGACAGATGCACTTTATGGTGACGAAGGTGAGATGAGTTACACATCGAGAGTATCGCAGGTTAATAAAGGTCAAATTACTTCATATCCGTACAATATTAATACTACTGAATTTGGTGGAAGTATAGGGGCTGAACTTTCAATAAGTTCTACTCACCATCAATGGACACAACTTAATGTTAATTCAGACGATGTTACAGTATGGTACTGTCTATCACCTACAGGTGGAAGTTATGAAACCTATGATAATAACTATAATGACGTAATTAATAATTATTACATCTATACAAAAGGTAATGTAACTTATACTGGTGCAGGACATAATGGTACGATATCAACAGCGCTTAATGAGGCAAAACTTTTTGTTAATACAATAATAGGTGCGTACCGTGCAGCGCAAATTGCACCTACTATAGACTTTAAAGATGATATAAATGATGAAGCTATGACAGATAAAATTTTGATTTCAGTAG
>CAYJJB010000043.1:12948-16129 GCA_964370405.1 uncultured Eubacteriales bacterium
TACTGAAGAAGAAAAGCAAATTCCATTTGTATTTCTTGATGAAAATACTACAACTAATAAAAATATTTTAATTGAGTCATGGTTTGACAGTGACGGAGATGGTGTAACAGACACAGAAATCACTGGTGCGATATTTAAATCAAATGGAACTTTTACAGATCAAAACTTAAAAGAAGATATGAGTGGAAAACTCATGAGCAACACACCATATTATATTTTAATGCCAGAGAACCTATTAAGTGCTGTAAATACCAATGGCGATGTTTTAATTGAAATTAAAATTAGCGTGACAATTGGAGATAATACTGAGGTAGATACAGCAAAAATGACAATAAATAAATATGGATTACTAGATTTAAGCTAAGCTACAAATTTTTATAGAGATATCACTATACACTAAGTGTATGGAGATATCTCTATATTTTTTTGATAAATTGACAAATTTTAATGTATTTTGTAGTTTTGAAAAGATTTTTGTTGAAAAAATATAGTGATATATGATATAATAATAACAATATTATATCTAAATTCTCAAAAGTAATTAAATTATAACTTTAAATTAGTAATGGAGTATAAAACAATGGTAAGAAACTATTCAAATGAGCTTGAAAAAATATTACAAAGTAAAGATTTTGTAGCTGGACAAAAGTTGATGCTGCACACCTGTTGTGCTCCATGTAGCAGCTATGTAATAGAGTATTTAAGTGATTATTTTGAAATTACTACACTCTTTTATAACCCAAATTTGGATACACGGGAGGAATTTCTTAAACGGCAAGAAGAATTATCTTTCATGCTATCCAAAATGAAAACAAAATATAAAGTTAATTTGATTAAAACCGATTGGAGGAAAGAAGAATTTTTAGATGCTGTAAAAGGAATGGAGCATTTAAAAGAGGGGTCGACTCGCTGTGAGGTTTGTTTTAGGTTAAGACTTTTAGAGACAGTAAAACATGCAAAAGCGGAAAATTCTAAATACTTTACGACCACCTTATCTATAAGCCCTATGAAAAATTCTTTTGTACTAAATGAAATTTGTATAGATGTAGAAAAGGAATACAATATAGAGCATCTTCCTTCTGACTTTAAGAAAAAGGGCGGATATCAAAAATCGGTAGAGTTATCAAAGAAATTTGGTCTTTATAGGCAGAATTACTGCGGTTGTGAATTTAGTAAAAATCTTTAATTTTTATTAATGGGCGGTGAGAAATTTGAAAAGGAGAAAATTGAAATTTTGCACTTTAATAATTTTATGCTTGTGCTTATTGTTACCTGTAAGTGTAGGAGCAAGTGTGCAAAATTTTGAAGGTGCAGTACTTGTAAGAAATCCTCAAGTAGCAAATGCTGATGACACTACTTTAATGCTTGAAGATGAGGGCGAAAATATTTATTCTATAGCGGTGTCAGGGTTTAATTCGCCAGAGTTTATTTGGACAAATTTAAGTGGTCAAAAATTGGCACAATACACAATAACTGATTTTGTAAGTAAATTTGTCTTTAGAGGTGGCTCATATTTTATGTTCTGCGACGCATGGTATGAAACAATTGTAAAGGAAATTGACACTGACACAGGCGAACTTTTGCAGTCTTTTTCCATAAATGCAGGAGTGAATAATTTAACGCATATTTCGGCAGATTATCTGGGAAATTCATATAGTGTAAATAGCTCTTCACCAAATACAGTAAACAAAATTGATAGTGAAGGGAGTGAAGATATTGTATTTTCATCATCTGTAAATTATATGGAAGTGTATGGAGAGAGCTTATATGTGTATCAAAATAACACATTAAGCATTATATCAGTAGAGGATTTTTCTATTGACAGCGCAATAAGCATAAGCGCTTCTGCGGTTCCACAAAATATGATATCAGACAGTCTTTATTTAGGGGTAGACAATTTTATTTATAAAATTGAAAATCAAATTGCAACAAAAATAGACAGTGTACAAGTAAAAGACGGACTAGATGATGGAATGAAGCGTGCTAGTGTAACCCATGATGATGTAATCTTGTGGAAAAGCACTAATGCAGCTTTATCAGCATACAAAGATGGTGCAAATGAAAATATAAGCATAAGTTTCCCTGGAAATATTGTAAGTCTTGGACAAACAGGTGTTTTTTATATGTATGAACATTCGATTTATTATATACAATACAGTAGATTAGACATAGATATGGAAGATGAAGACGACGAAGACGAAACAGGCGATGACTTTAATGGATACGAGATAAGAGCAAATTATATTGAAGTGCCGTACTCACAGCTTGTAAGCAAGTTTATAGAAAATACAAACGCACAGGTACTTGACTTTGAAGGTGACCCTGTAACAAGTGGAGTATGTGAAACAGGTTATAAAGTTATAGCAAAAGGCTTAGAATATGAAATGGTGGTTTCAGGCGATATAAATAGCACTGGAACGATAAATAGCTCCGATGTAAAACTAATGATGGAACACATAATAACCCTAAATCAACTACAAGGAGCAAGGTATCAAGCGGCGGATGTAAATAAGGACAATATTATAAGCGTAATGGATTTGCATTTGTTGATAAAACTCTTAGATTGAATAAATTGCCCTATATAAATATAGTTTTATATAGGGCAAATAATTTTTAAAGAAAAACTTGATTTTTACTTAACTTAAGTGTATAATACATTGGTGACAAATTAATATAAGCAGAGGTATTCTAATGGTAAGGAGCCACATTGGAAATGTGGTGTGCCGAAAGGCATTGTGCGTTCGAGTCGCATCCTCTGCGCCAGTCGAGATCCTCGACACGCGAGTCGCACTTCATACTTTATGGAGTGCGACTTTTTGCGCCTGCGCTTAAGTTGCAGTGGAAATAAACATTTCAAAAGCGGTGACACATTTGAGTGTCTGTCAAGAAAAGTGCTGAAATGACCCTTTTAGAGGTCTTTTCAGCACTTTTCTTGTTTTTATAAAGCGAAAATTTCAGGTGTGTTTTCTTGGATGTCATCTGTGCTGTACGGGGTTCGAACTCGCTATTTCGGAAAACAAAGAGAAAATTAATCACAAACAGCGGCGAGCTCTTCAAGGTTCATATAATGAACAACCACCAAGCGATAATATCAAGAGAGATGTTTAAAATAACCCAACTAGAAAAAAGTAAGCGCAGTAAAAAAGTAAAGTCGAATAAGACAATACAGTTAGTCTTAAAA
>CAYJJB010000044.1:0-15373 GCA_964370405.1 uncultured Eubacteriales bacterium
ATGCGGCTGTTAACCGCAGGGTCGTTGGTTCAAGTCCAACAGGGGGAGCCACAAAAGCTGACAATTTGTCAGCTTTTTTTGTATTTATTGCGTTTTCAATTTGTAAACAATTGACTATCTACATTGACTATATCATATCTAAATGGTATAATTACTTAGATTTTTAAAACTTAAAATAATTGGAGGATACTTGATGTTTAGTAAAAATACTATGAAAAAACTTACTGTTCTTTTAGCGCTATTTGTCATGGCTACATTTTTTGTTGCATGTGGAGATACACAAAGTACAGACTCACAGAGTTCAGACGTGGAGGTAGCAAAGCAGGAAGATTCTGTGGAGGAAGATACTTCAGATGCAGATACACAAAGCACAGCTGATGTAGTTGATGAAGCATTTTTAGGTCAGTGGGTACCATATACAATTGCCGCTCCTGATGGTCAAGCTTTAACAATGGAAGAATTTGCAGCAGAGAATGAAGTTACAGTTGAAGAAATTGAACTTATTTATGAGTTTAAAAGTGATGGTACAGTTGTTACAACTATGCCTTATTTAGATTTTACATCGGAAGGTGTGTATCAACATGAAGGCAATGTAATTACTGTTAATTTTCAGGATTTAATTAATGAAATGACATATGACAGTGAAGGCGATACTATTAAGTTAATAGAATCTTCAACTGGATACACAACAATCTTTAATAGGAAGTAATTTTAGTTAATAATGAGCATTTTTAGTTATTTTGCACAATAATGTAATTATATATTTATTTAAAACGCTTGACAAAAGCTTGTTATTGCGATATAATGTAAAAGGTTTGTAAAGCATATTTACAAATTAATTTATTTTATATTATCTATTTGGAGGATAAGACAATGACAAGTACAAAAATGATGAAAAAAGTTGCACTAGTATTAGCAGTAGCAATTATGGCACTAGCTTTCGTAGCATGTGGCGGTGACGCAGGAGAAGCAAGCGAAGCTTCAGTAGTAGGTCAATGGACAATTTCTACAATGGCTGCTCCTGACAGCGATCCTATGACTATTGAAGAGTATGCAGAAGCAAACGGCGTTTCAGCTTCAGACTTAGAAGTTATCTACGATTTTAAAGATGACAATACAGCTACAACAACAATGGAATCACTAGGCGTTAGCGTTGATGGTACATACGAATTTGACGGTTCTAAATTTACAATGACATTTGCTGAAGTGGCAACAGAAGGCACATATGATGCTGAATCTGATACAATCGAAATTGCCGATGCTTCAACAGGTTACACAACAGTTCTTAAAAGAGCTTAATTTACTAAAAGTGGTAGTGAAAACTACCACTTTTTTCTTGCCTTTTTACTTTCTTTGTGTTAAAGTAGAAAAAAATGATTTGAGGTAGATTATGAGTATAATTAAAAAATTAACACTAACTATTGTAATTTGTATAGGTGTTTTTGCACTAGCCGCCTGCGGTACTCCTAAAAATGAAGATGGCACGGTTAGTATCATAGGTACATGGATGGTTACAAGTACAGTTGATGCAGATGGAGTGGAAACTATTATTGCAGATATTGAATTTGAAAATGATGAAGAAGCACAACTTGCTCAAATTCCATATGAATTTAACGAAGACGGAACGTTTTCAGTTATGATACTAGGCACAAATGCAGAGGGCACCTATGAATTTGACGGTGAAACTTTGACTATGGATATTGGCGGAGCTGAAATGATTGCTAAATACAATAGCGAAAAAGATTCGCTTGATGTAACAGATGATGAAAGCGGTGCCAAAACTATTATTACAAGAAAATAATTAATTTAGCTATGACATGTAAAACATTTGTCATAGCTTTTTTGTTGCAATTTTAGCAATTTATGTTAAAATATAGAAAAATTAATGAATGGGGTATGAGTATGAATGGTAAAGTTTTTGCAAACTCAGTTATAGCAGATTTTGATGACAGAGATTATGAGTTTGAGTCTATTTTGGAATATGAAGTTTTGAATAATGATGGAAACATTGCTGAGGTGGAAATTAAATTACCTGATGCAAATTCATCTTTTGTATTAAAATACCCTGTTATTACTACAAAAATGATAGCAAAAGTAATTGAAAATGGTGAAAATGCAAATTTTGATTATTGCTATATTAAGGACTTAGACCTAAATTACATATTAACTAAGCTTAATAAGTATGAAGTTGTTGAGCTTGAAAATTTTTCTGCAAGGTATGCGTTTATTGACGGCGGGATTAATTTTGGTAAAATGACTTTACGAAATCTTTCGGTTGATTTAACTGGTGCCAACTTTGTTATGAAAGAAGCAAAGAAAAAATGCGGAATTAATTTTTTTGAAAATGAACTGGATAGAGTGAAATTTATCTTTAAAGAATGCAAATTTTTGAATTGTGAACTAAATTTTCCAAAGTTAAAATTAAATGAAGCAGACTTTATTTTCGATATTTCAAAATTTATTAATACTAAAGTTTATTTAAGCTGGCTTGATTTAAATAAAGGCTTGCTATCTTTTGAAAATGTTTATGCCGAAGGATCTAGCATAAAATTTGAAAGTTGCGTATTTGGTAATGTGCAAAACCTTTGCTTTAAGAAAATAGCTAGTGTAGAGATATATGATTGCACAATTATGGGTGTTTTGCTAATGCATAGACTTAACCCACAAGACATAGAAATTGAAAAGCTCTCACTTCTAAACACTAAAAACCTTGGGCATATTTATATTAACTGGGTAAATGTGGAAAATGGTATAGCAAATTATGATATTGATGAAGATGGAAAAATTATAAATGAAAACTCATCTAAGCCGGACAAAGAGAGGTTTTATCATGCAAAGGCTAGGCAAATGCGTATGCTTAAAGAGAATTTTCATGCCATTGCAAAATATGATAATGAAGATATGGCGTTTGCGCAGTATATGCGCTACAAACGAAAATATGAAACAAATTATATAAAGATATTTTTGAACTTCCTCGTAGACAAAATTGGTGTTTATGCTACTAAACCGTCAAGGGTTGCAATTTGTATGCTGGTGACTTGGTTTGTATTTGGATTGATTTTTGCAGGAGCTACTTTGCTTTCGGGTCTTCAATCAGGTGGAAAAATACTGGTGGGAACAGATTTTTTAGAAGGATTTTACTTTAGCGCCATAACATTTTTAACAATAGGTTATGGTGACATATCCCCAATAATAGCGATTACAAAGATTTTGGCACCGCTTGAAGGATTTTTGGGTCTTTTCTTAATGTCTTATTTCACAGTTGCTGTAGTTAGAAAAACTTTGAGATAAGCCTACTTAGCAATCTGCATAATAATTATACAAATTTTTTTCTATACATAGATTTTACATATACTACATTTTGACAAAATATTGAAAGCTTATACTATATAATAATGCGTACTCTCATCTCTTTATGTAAAACGACAAAATAATTTTGTTGCTTTTATCCAAAAGACGTATCTAGTGAATAAAAAAATTAAAGAAAATAGATAAAAAGCTTGAAATGATTGTACAGAAATGTTATTATATATATAAATTATGTGCTAGCGGCAATGTTTTAGAGAATGGAGAAAAAATGGATACTAAAAAAATTGTAGAAAAAGAATACGTTTCAGAAGTAGATTTGTTCTTAAATGGGAAAAACAGTAAGGCATATGAATACTTAGGTCTGCACAAAACTATCAGGGATAATAAAGAATGTATGGTTATGAGAGTGTGGGTACCAAGTGTTAGAGAAGTCTATTTAGTTGGGGAATTTAGCAACTGGAAAAAAGAGAATGCAGTAAAACTTTACAGTCTTCATAATGGAGTATGGGAAGGCTATACAGATTTTGTTATGGCTGATTTTGAGCCATATAAAATTTTAATAGTAGGTGATGACGGTAACGAGTTTTTTAAAAGCGACCCTTATGCCTACCACAGCGAAACAAGACCAGGTACTGCTTCAAAGTACTATGATTTAAATGGGTTTAACTGGACAGACGAGAAGTGGCAAAAATATAAAAGGGAAAATCCACATTATGAAAGACCAGTAAATATTTATGAAGTACACGCACATTCTTGGAGAACTTATGGTGATGGGCAGCCGTTTTCATACCAAAAACTTGGCGATGAATTAATTCCTTATGTAAAAGAAATGGGATTTACACATATTGAGTTTATGCCTCTTACAGAGTATCCATATGACCCATCTTGGGGTTATCAAGTAACAGGTTACTTTGCGCCAACTTCACGCTATGGCACTCCAAAAGAACTTATGGAGTTCATTGACAGATGCCATAATGAGGGCATAGGAATTATTTTGGACTGGGTGCCAGCCCACTTTCCAAAAGATGCGCCAGGACTTGCAAAATTTAATGGCAAGGCATGTTACGAATATGAAGACGTGAGAAAAGGCGAGCACTTTGAGTGGGGTACATTGGTATTTGACTATGGAAGACCTGAGGTTATCAGTTTTCTTATTTCAAGTGCAAACTTCTGGCTTCAGGAATATCATGTAGATGGACTTAGGGTAGATGCTGTGGCGTCTATGCTGTATCTTGATTACAATAGAGATCATGGACAATGGCTTCCAAACAGGCATGGCGGCAAGGAAAATTTAGAGGCAGTGGAATTTATGAAAGTGTTAAACGAAGCTGTTTTTGAGCAAAATCCTGAGGTTATGATGATAGCCGAGGAGTCAACGTCTTGGCCAATGGTAACAAAACCATCATACATGGGTGGTTTGGGTTATAATTATAAGTGGAACATGGGTTGGATGAACGACATGCTTAGGTATATGTCACTTGACCCATATTTTAGAAAGCATAATCATGACACACTTACTTTTTCATTTTTCTATGCGTTTTCAGAAAATTATATTTTGCCGATTTCGCATGATGAACTAGTATATGGCAAGGGTTCTTTATATAACAAAATGCCGGGAACAAAAGAAGAAAAATATGCAGGACTGCGCTGCTTTGTTGCGTATATGATGGCACACCCTGGTAAAAAACTGCAATTTATGGGCACTGAAATTGCACAGCACGATGAATGGAACTTCTCTAAAGAAATTCAGTGGAAGCTTTTGCAGTATAGCGAACACAAGAAGGCGCACGAATTTTTTAAGCAAATGAATAGATTTTATTTAGAAAGTCCTGAACTTTGGGAAGTGGATTTTTCTTGGGAAGGTTTTTCATGGATAGCAAATGATGATTATAAGCAAAGCATAATTTCATTTAGACGTTTTGACAAAAAAGGAAATGATCTTGTAATTGTTTGCAACTTTGTTCCTGTTAAGCGTGAAAATTATGTAATAGGCGTACCACATGCTGGAATATATGAAGAAGTGTTTACGACAGACTTAAAAGAATTTGGAGGAGAGGGAGTTACCAATGGTGCAAAAATAAAAACACATGATAAAAAAATGCATGGGTTTGAGCAAAGTGTCAGTTTATCACTTCCACAAAACTCGGTTATTTTCCTAAAATGTGTAAAAAAAGAAGAAAAGAAAAAAGTTGATAAGAAAAAAATCAAAGCGGCAATTAAAGTGAAAAATAACGAAGATATGAAGAATAAATAATTTTTAAGGGGGATTTAAAATGTTACCGAAACAAGAAGTAGTTGCAATGTTACTTGCAGGTGGACAAGGTAGTAGGCTAGGAGTACTAACAAAAAATTTAGCAAAGCCTGCTGTTCCGTTTGGTGGAAAGTATAGAATAATTGACTTTCCTTTATCAAACTGTGTGAATTCTGGCATTGAAACGGTAGGTGTTTTAACACAGTACCAACCGCTAGAGCTTAACCACTACATAGGAAGCGGACAACCATGGGACCTTGACAGTATGAATGCAGGTGTGCACGTACTGCCACCGTACCAAAAAAACAAAGGGTCAGACTGGTATAAGGGCACGGCTAATGCAATTTACCAAAACATTCATTTTATAGAAAGATATAATCCTGAGTATGTTGTTGTATTATCAGGTGATCATATTTATAAAATGGACTATTCAAAAATGGTGCAATATCATAAAGAAAAAGAAGCGGCATGCACTATTTCTGTAATTGATGTGTCTATGGAAGAAGCTACAAGATTTGGTATACTAAACACCAGAGAAGACTTGTCAATTTACGAATTTGAAGAGAAGCCACAAAAACCAAAAAGCACAAATGCCTCTATGGGCATCTATGTTTTCACTTGGTCTAAACTTAAAAAATATTTGGAAGAAGATGAAATGGACAGCACTTCATCTAATGATTTCGGCAAAAATGTACTTCCAAACATGCTAAATAAAGGCGAAAGAATGTTTGCATATAACTTCTCAGGATACTGGAAAGATGTAGGAACAATTGAGAGCCTTTGGGAAGCAAATATGGATTTATTAAATCCTAAAATTGAGCTTGATTTAAGCGAAGATGAAGGCAAAATTTATGCAAGAAACCCTGTAATGCCTCCGCACTACATAGCAAGTGATGCCTTAGTGCAAAACTCTTTAGTGCCAGAAGGCTGCAATGTTTATGGCAAGGTAGATGGTTCTGTGTTGTTTGCAGGTGTGTATGTTGCACCAAATGCACAAGTACTTGACTCTATCATAATGCCAGGCGCTGTAATTGAAGAGGGTGCTAAAATAAGTTATGCCATAGTTGGCGAAAATTCTGTGGTGGGTAAAAATTCTGTAATAGGAAAAAGACCTGAAGACATGGAAGATATTAATGCATGGGGTGTTGCTGTTGTAGGGCCAAACTGCACCGTAGAAGAGGGGCAAGTTATAGAACCTAAGGCAATGCTTGATTCAGAGGAGGGAATAATATAATGAGAGGAAATAATGCAATGGGCATACTTTTTGCCTATGTTAATGAAGAGAGAGTAAGTCAACTTACAAAAAACCGTGTTATGGCCTCTGTTCCTTTTGGCGGTAGATACAGGCTTGTAGATTTCCCACTTTCTAATATGGTTAATTCTGGAATAAATAAAGTAGGCGTTATTACAGAGCCAAACTATTTATCTCTTATGGACCATTTAGGCTCAGGTAAAGCATGGGATTTATCAAGAAAAAGAGAAGGTTTATACCTTTTACCACCTTTTGGCACAAGCCACAGAGGAAGTGATGGCAAAATAGGCTCACTAAACTCTATTAACAGATTTATTAAAGACTCAAGAGAAGACTATGTAATTTTGTCAGACTGTGATATAGTTTGCAATATTAATTATAAAGAAGCACTTAGTTTTCATATAGAAAATAGTGCTGATGTAACGGTTGTTTACTATCATGGTTCTGCCCCTGATGGAATAGACAGCAGTGTTTATACTATAGACCCTGATAACAGAGCAAGAACTCTTAAAATTAAAAACGAAGAAGTTGAAAACTGCGATATAGGCATGGGAATGTATATAATAAACAGAAAACTTCTTTTAGAGGTAATTAATGATGTTATGGGTGAAAACGAAGTTGACTTTGACCGTTCTATAATTTATAAATGCATGGAACAATATAAAGTTTTTGCATATGAATTTAAAGGACAAAGATATCAAATTTCATCTATGGAAGCGTTTTTCAATGCAAATATGGCGCTTATGAATCCAAAAATTAGAACAGAACTTTTTGACCCTCAATACCCAATTTACACAAAGGTAAGAGATGACATGCCTGTAAAATACGGTTTTGAAGCTAAGGCAGAAAACTCACTTATAGCAGACGGTTGTACAATTGACGGCGAAGTTTATAACTGTGTTTTATTTAGAGGAGTAAAAGTTGAAAAAGGCGCTGTTGTTAAAAACTGTGTAATAATGCAAGATACAGTTATTGAAAAAGATGCAAAACTTGAATACACAGTAACAGATAAAGATGTAACAATAGTGAAAGAAAGAGTTCTTACAGGCTCTCCAACTTATCCTATTTATGTGTCTAAAGGCAGTGTGGTATAAATTTATATAAGAAAGGGTTGGGTATATTAATGAAAGTATTGTTTTGTGCAAGTGAAGCACTTCCATTTATAGCTACAGGTGGACTTGCTGATGTAGCAGGCTCGCTACCTCAAGCGCTTAGAAGTAAACTTGTAGGTTGTAGGGTTGTAATGCCATATTATGACAATATCCCTCAAAATTTAAAGGACAGTATGAAGTTCATCACAAGCATCAGTGTGCCTGTTGCTTGGAGAAGGCAGTACTGTGGAATTTTTGAGGCAAAGGCTAACAATGTTACCTACTACTTTATAGATAACCAATATTATTTTAAAAGAAATAGTATTTACGGTCACTTTGATGATGCAGAAAGATTTGCATTTTTCTCAAGAGCGATTTTAGAAATGCTTCCTTATATTGATTTTAAACCAGATGTTATTCATACAAATGATTGGCAAACAGCACTGGTACCTGTTTATTACAGGTTGTTTTATGCAAACAATGACTGGTACAAAAATATTAAACAGCTTTTTACAATTCATAATATACAGTACCAAGGCCAATATGACTCTGCAATACTAAGTGATGTATTTGGTATTCCAAAAAGCGAAAAAGATCTTATGGAGTACGATAAATGCATAAACTTAATGAAGGGTGCCATTGAAAGCGCAAACTGGGTAAGTACTGTAAGCCCAAGTTATGCAAATGAAATTTTGGACCCATGGTTCTCGCATAAGCTTGACCCAATTTTAAGACAAAGGGCATGGAAACTCTCTGGAATACTAAACGGAATTGATGTAAACTCTTACGACCCACAAACCGATGAGAGTATATTTAAAAACTATAGCATAGAAACAGTTGAAGACAAGGCTGTTAATAAACAAGGACTTCAAGAGAGAATGGGATTAAATGTTGACCCAAACGTGCCTGTAATAGGCATGGTTACAAGACTGGTATCTCACAAAGGATTAGACCTTGTAAAAGCAGCTGTTAACAATATTATGCAGTACTCAAATGCACAGTTTGCGGTACTTGGTAGTGGTGACTGGGAATATGAGGCGTACTTTAAAGGTATGCAAGAAAAATATCCTGGCAGATTTTCAATATGTGTAGGCTTTATACCAGAGCTTTCAAGAAAAATTTACGCAGGCTCTGATTTATTCCTAATGCCAAGTAAAAGCGAGCCTTGTGGCCTTTCTCAAATGATATCACTAAGATACGGAACTATTCCAATCATAAGAGAAACAGGCGGACTAAGGGACTCAATAACAGATAGCAGAGACGGAATGGGTAACGGCTTTACATTTAAAAGCTATAACTATAACGACATGCTAGACTCAATACATGCAGCAATTTATCAGTACAATAGCGATAAAGAAGGATTTGAAATACTGGTAAAAAGAGCAATGGAATGCGACAACAGCTGGAGTAAGTCAGCTAAAGAATATATGCGACTATATAAAGACCTAGTTAAGGGATAAGAAAAAACCGCCGTGAGGCGGTTTTTTTTAATTGATAACTGATAATTGAGAGTTGAGAGTTGATAGTTGTGGTGAAATGCTAACGCATTTTTTGATTGTAAATCTACAAAACCGCTAGTTGCAGTGTAGGGACAGGCTTCCATACCTGTCCTTAAATTCATCCTATTACCTAGCCGAGCTCGGCTAATTACCACACCTGCAATCTCATTAAAAACATATAAAAATATAAAACATAAATAATAAATAAAAAGCTCATCAATATTATTTTTAGTAGTCGTTTTTTGTAACTTATTAAAGACAAAGAAATGGCAAGTGGGAACATTACTATCATGTATCTTGTAGCACTTAAAAGCCAAGTTGCACCCATGCTAAAGCCATAATACAAAATAAAATATAAAATATAAGCGGTTGGCAGTTTTTTTATATTTAATAAAATTACTATAATACTTGCAAATATTGTAAAAAGTCCCGGTATCCATAAGGCAAACATTCCTCTAAAATCAGGGGCTGTTATACTAGATATTAAGTAATCTGTCTGATAGGCGGCTGTGTTAAAAAACCAAGATATAGACTGTCCCCAGTGCTCAAGTTGATATTCCATAAATTTAAAAGGGTCAGAAAATATAAGGTAATTTATTAGACAGTAGGATATAAAACCTAACGGGATTATTGGCAAATATAAAAGTTTTAATAAATTTTTCTTATAGCCTTTTTCTTTCATATAACAAAACATTTCATACAAAACAACAAATAAAAGGCACAGCCCTGCAGAGCGTGTAAACCATGAAAGACAAGCAAAAACTGAGGATAACAGAAAATTTCGTTTCTGTGCAAAATAAATACAGCAAAGACTAAGCAAAAGAAACAAACTCTCACTCATGACGCTAAAAAAGAAAAATCCACCGGGTAGAATATATAAAAACCACAAAGCATTATCAGCAACTTTTTTAGAAAAATTACTATTTACCATATAATAAAGTAAGGTAGAGGCGGTGCAAAAACACAAAATTGACACTGCTAGTGCACTTATTAAATAGTCGAAAAACAGAAAACTGAAAAGTTTAATTAGTATGGGGTATAAGGGAAAAAATACAATCTGCACCAATCTGTCATTATGTGCAGGCGGACCTTGATACCAATCTCTTGCTATATCTAAATAATGTCGACCGTCAGAGGCTGAAAATATTTTTAAATAGCTGTAAAAATCAGCTGATTTTCCTGCAATTAAATTTATAATATAGCCTAATAATATGACAAAAAGACCCACACAAAAAGTTTTTATAAATACTTTAATTAGCTGGCGTTTATCACACTTATTTTTAAGTGAAGAATTTTCTGTTTTGCACATAAGCGCCTTGAAAAAAATTGGTGAAAATTTTATGCCGAGTACTGAAAATATAAGGGTAATTAAAAATGCCGATAAATTACTTAAAGAAAATGCTGGGTATCTGCCTAAAAACCATATAAAAAAATTTGTCCAAACAATAAAAAGACAGGTGGCAGAAAAAATTAATGCCACCCTTTTATAAGGTTTATTTAATTTACTTAAAAAGTAAGTCATTAGCCTTGTCCTTCATCATCAGTTTCTGTAGTGTTTTCAAAAAGTGCAACTGAGCGCAGTTTTCTGTTTATTGCATTTGTTCTTGTTCCTACAAGCCTGTCAAGCTCGTCTGAGGCTTGTCGCATTCTGGTTTGTGTTTTTTCCAAAACTCCACCAAATTTAACAAATTCTGATTTAACACCCTCAAGCACTGCCCAAACCTCGCCAGAACGCTTTTGTATTGCAAGTGTTTTAAAGCCCATTTGCAAGCTGTTTAAAAGAGCCGCCATAGTGGTAGGACCTGCTATGCTTATTTTATCTTTTTGAAGTTCTTCCACCATGCCACGTCTTACAACTTCTGCATACAGTCCTTCAATTGGCAAGAACATAATTGCAAATTCTGTGGTGTTTGGCACATCTATATATTTATTTTTTATGTCTTTAGCAAAACCTTTAATTCTTGTTGTTAGCACTTTTGCCATCTCAGCCACTTTTTCTGCATTGCCCTCATCATATGCATCCATTAGATTTTGGTAAGCATCCATAGGGAATTTTGCATCTATTGGAAGATATACAAATTCGTCGTCCTCGCCCGGCAGTTTAACTGCAAATTCCACCCTGTCATTAGATCCTTTTTTTGTTACAACATTCGTATCATACTGGTCAGAATTTAAAATTTGCTCTAAAATGGCACCAAGCTGAACCTCACCCAAAATTCCACGGGTTTTAACATTACTTAAAACTTTTTTAAGGTCATCTACGCCGCTTGAAAGCTTTTGCATTTCTCCTAGAGATTTATACACTTCTTCAAGTCTTTTACTTACAAGCTCAAAGCTTTTACTGATGCGCTCTTCAAGTGTTTTTTGCAGTTTTTCGTCCACTGTTTCACGCATTTGGTCAAGTTTTTGCTCATTGCTTTTTTGCATGGTGTCAACCTTTGTTTCAAGGGTTTCACGCATTTTATTAAGTCCGTTTTCGTTTGTTTTTTGAAAGGTTTCAAAGCGTTTGTCAACAGAGTTTGACATATCCACAACTGTTTTTCTTAAGGCGGATATGGTTGACTGAGTGTTTTCGGAAAACTCTTTAAATCTTTTTGCCTCCAAATCAGCAATTTGCGTTTGTGTGTCTTTTTGTAAATTGCTCTGAAGAGCCATTTGACTTTGAATAAAATTTATGGTGTCTTTTTGTGACTTATCCACCATTTTTTCCAAGTCGTCTTTTAAATTATCTTTACCATTTTCTTTTTTGCTAAAAATTTTTACAAGTAAAAATATATTAGTCAAAACGCAAATGGCAAGTAAAACTATAATTATTATATCCATAATTCACCTTATTTTTTAAGCTCAGCATCAAGGTAAACCCTCGAGCCTGTAGCGCCTTTTTGACCTTGGTATTTTCCTTTATAAGGGTTAAGCGCATTGTCGTCCATTTGTGCAAACACAAGTTGGCCTACACGTCTGCCAGATTTTAGCTCTATAGCACAGCGGTTTGCATTGTATAGCTCCAGCGTAATTTCACCCTCAAAACCTGGGTCAACCCAGCCAGCGTTTTGTATGAAAAGACCCATACGCCCTAAAGAGCTTCGCCCCTCTACAAAAGCGGTTAAATTGTCAGGCAGTTTAACATATTCCATTGTGGTAGCAAGTACAAATTGGCCGGGAAGCAGGACATATGTATCTGTTTTAATGTCCTTGTATTTTATTTCGCCCTCTAAGGAAATAATTCCCTCGGGAGAGTCCTCTGTAATGCTAAAAGTGTTTCCAAGGCGTATGTCAACACTTGCAGGCTGAATTTGACCCTCTTGTAAAGGCTCTATACTAAGCGTGTTTTCTGAAAGCATTTTATTAATTGTTTTATCCGATAATATCATATTTGACACTCCAAACTTCATTTTTTTACATTTTACCATAGTTTTATTTATTTAACAAGATGTTGACTTTAGTAGAAAAAATGGTATTATTAGTTTATTAATAAACAAATAAGGAGAACTTATGGAAAAGAATAAGAAAAAAACGGCATTTTTTGTTGTACTGCTATTTATTGTGGCAATCGTTTGGGGCTCGGGCTTTATTGCTTCACAAATGGCACTTGATGCAGGCATTACTCCACAACTTTTAATGGCGGTAAGATTTTCGCTTGCTGCGGTAATTATAGGGCTTACATTTTTTAAGAAAATTAAGTTAAATTTAAAAATTAAGGACATATGCCCTGGTGTTATAGTTGGATTTTTCCTGTTTATGGGATTTATTATACAAATTGTAGCGCTACAATACACAACACCTGCAAACAATGCATTTTTAACATCTACAAATGTTATAATGGTGCCATTCATTTGGTGGATAGTCAATAAAAAATCGCCAAAACTAAGAATTTTTGTGGCATCTTTTTTATGCGTTATCGGTGTGGCAGTGCTTTCGTATAAAGCAGGACAAGGAATCAGCTTTGCAGTAGGCGATATTTTAACTTTGGTTTGCGCTTTGTTTTTTGCACTACAAATTGTCACAACAGAAACACTTGCAAAGAAAATGGAAACCTCAGTAATTGTGTTTTTACAGTTTGTAACAGCAGCAATATTATCACTAGGTGTATTTTTAGTAACGGACAGAGATTTCACACCGCTTATGAATTTAGACGGACTTTTACCTGTTGTATATCTTGCAGTATTTAGCACCTGCCTTTGCTACTTCCTGCAAACCTTTGCACAAAAATATGTGTCATCGTCAAAAGCGGCTATTATCATGGCGACAGAAGCCTTGTTTGGCTCAATGTTCTCAGTTATTTTGGGTTATGACGCACTGACAACGTATATGCTTGTAGGAGGCGGAATAATAATGCTTGCCCTAATTTTATCTGAATGGAAAATGGGAAATAGCTGATAATTAATTGTTGTAGGGGGTATGAAAGTGCTTAGTGGTGTGAAAAATACAGGGTTATATGCAGTGTATATTTTGTTTGCACTAAGCTTTTCAGTAATTTCAATATATTCATTCATAGCTTTATTTATTAAAGATAATCACAAGCCTTTTATAACAATCTCATTTACTATATTAACGGCTATTTTGGTATTTTCATTAGCGTATTTTATAGATAAATATAATGATAAACTCAGTAAATATTATTATAAAATAAATGCAGTTTTCTGTTTGTTATATTTTGTGGCGCTCATGGTTTTTGGGAGCCTTTTAGAATTTACACCAGCATATGATATGTCGGCTATATATCACAGTGCCATAGAACTTGTAGAGCAAGGCACAATGGCAACTGTAAATTACCAAACAGTGGGAACAGATTATTTTTACTGGTTTCCAAACAATTTAGGTACGACATGGTTTTTAAGTTTGTTTTTCTACATAGGAAAAATATTTTCTTTTACAAATTATTTTCTAATTGGAACACTGGTAAACAGTGCGCTGATATGCGTGACAATTTTTGTATCATCTTTAATATGTAGGCGCCTTTTTGGGAATTTGAGTGCTTTTCTTGCGCTGGTTTTTTATTTGTGTATGCCGTCACTTTTATTTAGCGCAGCTGCTTTTTACACAGACTTTTTGTCAATATCGTTTCCTGTTATAACCTTTTATATCTACTTGCGACTATGTGGTGCAAAGACTTTAAAAAGTAAAGCTATATTAATTTTTGCCCTTAGTTTATCTGTGGCGATAGGTGCCATGATTAAATTTACCACCATAATAGTGTTTATATCAATTGTAGCAATAACACTTCTTCTAAAGAAATTTAAATTGCTGGGTGTTATATGTTTAGCTGTTATACCTGTACTTTTATTATCAAACTTAATTGTAGGCACGCTCAGCGCAGCTCATCTCGATAAAGAGCGCTCACAAGCGCAAAACACACCATATATCCACTGGATAATGATGGGTTTGAAAAATGAGGGGAGATATAATGGTGAAGATTATGTTTTTACAAGGAGCTTTGAAAGCACACAAGAAAGAGATAGAGCTATAATAGAAGAAATTAAAAACAGAGTAAATAATTTAGGCGTATCAGGACTTTGGAGGCTTTGGTTAATTAAGACGAATACAGTTTTTTCTGATGGCACTTTTGGTATATCAGATTTTTTAGACGACAGTCCCAAAAACGATTTACCTATACATGATGTAGTTTTATATAGTGGAGAGCATTATTTTTTATATAAGGCGATTTGTGATGGAGTTTTACTTTTAATGATTATATTGTCGGTGACAGGTGCGATTATTTTGTTAAGGAAAAAACGCTTTGACAGCACATTAATATTATATCTTAGCCTTATAGGAATAATGGTGTTTTTATCAATGTGGGAAGTATCAGGAAGATACAGCACCAATTTTATGCCGTTTATAGTAATTACAGCAACATTGGCAGTAAGACCTCGAAAAATTATAAAGAAAAAATAAAAAATCCTTCGCATAAAGCGAAGGATTTTTTGGCACGCCCGACAGGATTCGAACCTGTGACCTTTTGGTTCGTAGC
>CAYJJB010000045.1:0-14937 GCA_964370405.1 uncultured Eubacteriales bacterium
TAGTAGGCGTGTCTGCACTTTTAAATGTAGTAAAAGACGGTGACAAAATATCTGGTCTTATTTTTGACAAAGACGGAAAAGGTCTTAAAATGGCAAAAAGAATTTATGGCAAGTTTATTTGCAAAGCTCTTGATACTTCTGCTGAAATTTTACAAAAAGCAGCTGAGGTTGATGCTATGTATAAAAAGATGATGTCACATGGCGCTAAATTTTTTGAACTTGAGCTAATTGAAGCAACAGTTTATTTTAGCGGTAGTGAAATATTCACTCTCGATAAAGACTGGAATGTGAGCTTTTCAAAATACACTCTTTCAGGTAAAGAGAGATTTGAAAACAGCCGCCATATATTGATGAATTATGAAGATAGAGATGTAATATTTAATACCATAATCGAAGACGGCGTATACTACACTCTTACAAAAGCGGATTCAAATAAAGTGAATTATATAAAAAATGGTGGAGTTTGCAAAATTTTTGATGGCATAGAGAATCATTTTGAAACGAAAATTGAGATTTTACCTGCCGAAAAAGTTTTAGAAATCGATGGAAAACTTAAAGCAACGAATAACGCTTTCTTTAAAAGTACTGATGATTTATTAGCACTTGCATTTAAAAAATAAAATATTTCCACAGTGTTTTTACACTGTGGATTTTTAAGGGTATGTAGTTAGCTTAAACTAATTTTATGGGGGGAAATATGGGAATAATAAAGGTTAATTCGATAACTGCAGGATATGATGACAAAATTATTATTGATGATTTATCATTAAAAATTAAAAAGGGTGCAATCACGACTATTATAGGCGAGAATGGCTCGGGAAAGTCAACACTGCTTAAAACCATAGGAAGAATTTTAAAGCCAAAACATGGTGAAGTTACGGTAAATGATTTAAACATACATAAAACAAGCACTAAGGAAATTGCAAAAATTATAGGACTTTTACCACAGTCACCAAAAGCACCAAGTGGTTTAAGTGTTAGCGAAATTGTGGAATATGGCAGGTTTCCTCATAAAAAAGGGCGTGGCAAACTTACACAAGAGGACCACGAGGTAATAGAATGGGCACTAAAAAATACCAATCTATTAGAATTTAAAGACAGAAATATAAACGCCTTATCAGGCGGACAAAGGCAAAGGGTTTGGATAGCCATGGTTTTGGCACAACAAACAGATGTAATTTTGCTTGATGAACCTACAACATACTTAGACATGGCATATCAACTTGAAGTTCTACAGCTTGTAGGAAGGCTTAATGAAGAGAAGGGGATTACGGTTGTAATGGTTTTGCACGATATAAACCAAGCAAGTAGATTTTCTGACGAACTTGTAATGCTTAGAAATGGAAAAATTGTAGCACAAGGCGAGCCTAAAGTTACAATGACAGCAGATGTTTTAAGAATAGTTTTTGATATAGAGGCAACGCTTGTAAATATACCTGGAACAGATAACCCTGTTTGTATTTCTTATGAGCTTTTAAGAGGTGAGCATGGAAAAAGCAATAAAAAGTCACAGTAAATTTAAAAGTTTTTTCACCATAAAATCCGTAGCTATAATGCTTGCACCATTATTTTTAGCATCAATATGTACTACAGTTTTTTTCTTCACTCCCACAACAACAATTGACGATGTGTGGAATGCAATAACGAACTATGATTTTAACAATATTACACACTATGTTTTATGGGAAATTAAAGTGCCTCGTATACTAGGTGCAATAATTGTAGGTGCACTGCTTCCTGTAGGTGGTGCAATAATGCAAGGTATTACTAAAAACTATCTTGCAAGCCCTGATGTAGTTGGTGTTGACAATGGTGCCGGATTAGGACTTAGCATAGCGATGGCAATAACCGGAGGAGCGACATCATACATAAGCAATATGCTTTTCTCAATGCTTGGTGCACTTATTTCAACTTTGGTTATTTTTTATATTTCTTCAAGGATAAAAGGAAGAGAATCAGGAGTTAAACTGCTTCTTGCAGGTACTGCAATAGGAATGTTATTCTCAGGAATTTCAACAAGTGTTAACATTTGGTCGGGATTTGGGCAAAACATTAATATTTGGAATAACTCTGGATTTCTTGGAATTAAATGGATGGGTATAGGCGTTTTAATGATAGGTGTTATAGGTGCTATCATAGGAATGATTATCTCACCTCAAATCACAGTTTTGGGCATGGGTGATGAAACAGCTGTAAGCCTTGGACAAAATGTTAAGCGCACAAAAACTTTAGGTGTTATATCAGTTGTATTTATATCTTCCGCTACAGTCTGTACGGTTGGAGGAATAGGCTTTGTAGGACTTGTAATACCAAACATGGTCAAAATGGCGGTTGGCGAAGATTATAAAAAGGTAATACCAATTTCTGCATTCTTTGGCAGTTTGCTGCTTTGTGTAGCAGACGTTATAAGCAGGCTTATAAATATGCCAGCAGAAACTCCGATAGGAACAATAACTTCGGTTATCGGCATACCAATTTTCCTTTATTTAATTAACTCGAAAAAAAGTAAAGGAGCACTATAATGAATAAATTGACAAACAAGCAAAGATTTAATGTTTTAGTGCCTTTTTTAGTGATAGCAATGATAATTCTATCATATCTAAGCATGAACATAGGGTATATAGAAATTCCAGTTGATAGAATTATACAGACTTTATTTATGCAAGGAACAGAGCAAGAAGCTACTGTGTTATTTGAATTTAGGCTTCCAAAAACCGCAGTTGCAATTGTTGTTGGTATGTGTCTTGCAATAGCAGGCGCTGTTATGCAAGGTGTAACAAGAAACCCACTTGCAACACCAAGCATGATAGGTGTAACCTCTGGTTCAAGCCTTGCAACATTAATTGTAATTTATCTAAGTGACAAAGGTCTTGGCATGGTTTTGCCACTGCCAATAGCCGCGGTACTTGGCGGATTAGGAGCATTTACCATTGTTTATGGACTTGCTTTAAGATTTAACTTATCCCCTGTAAAACTTATACTTAACGGCATAGCGATTAACTCGTGCATAGGTGCGGTTTCTCTGATTTTATCTATGCGACTTAGTTCAGAAGCGTACACTTACCGCAGTCTTGTAATGGCAGGTAGCCTTAGCTATGCTACATGGGACATGATACTTATTGCATTTTTAGTTGCAGTTCCACTACTTATATATGTAGTTTATAAGGCTTTCCACCTAAACATTTTAAATCTTAATGAAGAGATGGCAATAGGGCTTGGTCTTGACCTAGCAAAAGAACGCAAAAAACTTCTTTATGTAACAGTGCTATTATCCTCAGTGTCTGCATATATTGCAGGCGGAATAGGATTTATTGGAATGATAGCTCCGCACATAGCAAAAAGAATAGTAGGATCTAATTATAAACTATTTTTACCGCTTGCTGTAATGATAGGTATAGTTATAGTTTTACTTTCCGATGTATTTGTAAGAATACTTTCAGTTTATGATGCAAACGTACCAATAGGTACACTTATTTCGCTTTTAGGCGCACCATATTTGTTATATTTACTGTTCGCACAGGACAGGTGATAGATTGTTGTTTAACTTAAAAATCAATACATCTTGTAGTCGAAAATTCCTTTTACGTTCGTTGTCGGCAATCAGAATACGAAAGTATTCTTCAATTCTCCGCCTTAATAAACGAAATTTTCACTCCACAATCTCGTATCAATTTTCAAGTCAAGCAACTAAAACCATAAAAATTTTAAGGAGATTTTCACATGAAAAAAATTATTTCAATTATGCTTGCTGCAATGCTTATGTTAAGTGCACTTACAGCTTGCTCACAACCCGAAACTTCATCAGAGGGTGGCACTTCAGAGCCAAGCTCATCAGAGGCATCTGAAAAAGAATCAGAGTCAGAAGGATCTGAAGAAGGCTCTTCAAAAACTATGACTTTCTATAACGGAGAAATGGAGCTGCCAACAGATTTTGATAACTTTGTTGTTATGGACTTTTCACTTGTAGACAGCTTTACAGCACTAGGTGTTGCTCCTCAGTATGGCAGCACAGCCGAGCCTGCTGACTCAAGATATTATCAATATTTTGAGCGTGTTTACGAAGGATTTGACTTAAGCCAAATTACTTTTGTAAGCACAAAAAGCGACACATACATGGAAGAGCTTTTATCTTATGCTCCTGATTTTATAGTCATACCTGAGAGTTCTGAAAAAGAGCTTGGTAAATATGAGGCGATTGCACCTACATATGTTTTCCCTGAAATTACAGAAGTGCCTGAGGGCTCAGCTACATGGAAAGAGGAATTTAAATTTATAGGCGAATTTATTGGCCAATCTGAAAAAGCTGATGAAATGCTAGCAGATTATGACAAGCTTGTAGAAGATAGTCGTGCTACAGTAGCAGACGAAATTGAAGGCAAAACAGCTTTAGTTGTACAGCTAAATGAAAAAGGCTTTAAAATTAGAATGCCTGAAACACAAGCCAGTGTTTATGCAGACATGGGATTCTTAGTTCCAGAAGGACTTGATGACAGTTTTGCATCAACAAGTGTTTCAAATGAAGACGGTTCTTTCCCTGTTGAAACTATAGTAAACTTTAACCCAGATTACATTCTTATCCACAACCAAAGTGAAGAAAACTATAATGCACTTGTGGGCACACCAATTTGGGAAAATATAAACGCTGTTAAAGATGGCAGAATTTACGAGACAGCTCAATCTGCTTGGAATCACCTAAATGGTTATCAAGCTAATACTTGCAGAATTAACGACCTTGTATACTTTATAATGGAAGATGAGCAAGTTTTACCTGAGTCTGTTACTATCGAGTAATAAAAATAGATATTATGAGGTCAGGGGCATGTCCGCTGACCTCTTTTCTGCTTAAGGAGAGGTTGTTATGTGGCTTATTTTAGCATTATTATCGGCTGTGTTTGCAGCACTTACTTCTATTCTTGCAAAAGTAGGTATTGATGGAGTAAACTCAAATTTAGCAACTGCGCTTAGGACTGTAGTTGTTTTAGTAATGGCTTGGGGCATGGTGTTTATAACAAATGCACAGACAGGTCTTTCAAACATTAGTCAAAAGAATTGGATGTTTCTAATTTTGTCAGGACTTGCCACAGGTGCGTCGTGGCTTTGCTATTACAGGGCCTTGCAAATTGGCGGAGACACCACTACAGTTGTTGCAATTGATAAACTCAGCATTATTATTACACTAATTTTAGCAGTTGTTTTTCTTCACGATGCGCTAACATGGAAATCGGTAGTAGGCGTGGGTTTAATAAGTATAGGTACACTACTTATGGTGTTAAAATAACATTTAACTGGTAATTACATTTAATAAAGCGGCAATGACGAAATTGTCGAAAATTCGTAGGGGCGAACCTGTGTGTTCGCCCGAAACTAATGGTAAAATCCAAGGTTTCGGGCGGTCACATAGGGTCGCCCTTGCATTTGTCCGTCAATTCGGCGGAAATTATTTTATTACGTCACAGACACTTTTACTTTATAAATAAAATTAAACGTGCAATTTTAGGAAGAAAAATTTACATTTTTACTGTATAATAAAAACAGCTTAAAAAACGAGGTGTCAAAATGTATTTTGAGTATGGAGAAAAAGAAATTGCTTACTTAAAGAAAAAGGATAAACGTTTAGGTGCAGCGATAGAGAAAATAGGTATGCTTAAAAGACCAATAGATAAAGACATATTTACCGCAGTCATACGGGCTATACTTGGACAGCAAGTATCAAGACAGGCAAGAGAAACAGTTTTTTGTAGGATGAATGACGGTCTTGGAATTTCAGCTAAAGCGATAAACCTTGCGACAGTAGATGAAATACAGCAGTTTGGCACTACATTCAAAAAAGCAGAATATATGAAAGATTTTGCGTTTAAAGTATGTGTCGGTGAAATTAATCTTGAAGAACTTTACAAACTTACCGATGCAGAAGTGATTAAGAAACTGTGTTCATTAAAAGGCATTGGTATATGGACGGCAGAAATGCTACTTGCAAGTGCTTTACAGCGTGATGATGTTTTTAGCTTTGGCGATATTGCGATTCATAGAGGGCTGCGAATGCTTTATCGACACAAAGAAGTAACAAAAGAAATGTTTGAGCGATACAGAAAGAGATATTCGCCCTATGGCACTACTGCAAGTGTGTATCTGTGGGCGATTGCGGCAGGTGCAATACCAGAGCTTGATGATCCAAAGAATAAAAAACCTGCCATAAAGCAAACTCATACAAATATTGATTATTTTTAAAAATAAATAGGTGGTAAAACATGTTTGACAGAGAAACTGAAATACGAAAAGAATTATTTGCCCTTAGTGAAGAGAAATTTAGAGAATTTGCAAGTTCTTTAATCCCAGGTTGTGACAACCTCATTGGAGTAAGAATACCTCAAATACGAAAAATAGCTAAAAAAATTGTAAAGGACAATCCAATAGATTATCTTGACAACGCAAGTGATATTTATTTTGAGGAAACTATGCTAAAAGCATTAATTATCGGAAATATGAATGAAGACATTGAAGTTACCTTAGAGCAAATAGCGTTATTTGTTCCAAAAATTACAAACTGGTCACTTTGTGATAGCTTTTGTAATGAACTTAAAATTGTGAGACTGCATAAAGAACGAGTGTGGAAGTTTTTGCAATCATATCATCAGTCGAGTATGGCTTATGATATACGATTTGCCGTGGTAATGTTTTTATTTCATTTTATTGAAAAACAATATCTTGATGATATACTTTTTATTTGTGATGTTATAACTCATGATGATTACTATGTAAAAATGGCTGTTGCATGGTGTTTGCAAGTATGTTTTGTAAGTTTCCCGCAGGAAACAATGCAGTATCTTAAAGATAATAATTTGGATGATTTTACATATAACAAAGCTTTGCAGAAAATTATAGAATCGCTAAAAGTGGATAAAGCCACTAAAGAAATAATTAAATCCATGAAAAGAAAGTAGGTGTATTGTGGATAATATATTTAATATGACAGTCCAAGAAATGTATGAAGCTGTGATTTCAAATGATGAAAGCTATGATACACTATTTTTTTATGCTGTAAAGTCAACAGGTATTTATTGTAGACCATCCTGTAAATCCAAAGCGCCCAAAATAGAAAACATAGAGTTTTATAAAACAGCAGAAGAAGGTGTAAGTGCAGGATATAGACCTTGCAAAAGATGCCGAAGTGATTTGCTTGACTATAAACCCATGAGAGAGATTGCAGAGAAACTCAAACAGCTAATTGATGATATGTTTAATGAGCTTAACGATTTAAACAATGAAATGGATAAGCTAGGACTTTCTCGCAAACGAATGGTGGAAGTGTTCAAAGACGAGTATGGCAAAACACCAAGTGCATATGTGAATGACTTGAGATATAAAGAAGCGATAAGGCTTTTAGAGAAGACTGACAAAGAGATAGTTGATATTGCATACTGTGTGGGATTTAGCAGTATATCAGCATTTTATAAATTTTTTAAAGAAAGGGCAAATGTGTCGCCAGCGACATATAGAAAAGGAAAAAGACAATGAAAAACTTTGCAATTTATGAAACCAAAATGGGTTATTTCATAATGGAATATGAAGGTGAATATCTTGTATGTTTAAAGAAGTTGCTCGATGAAAATATAAGCGATTTTGGTACAAAAACTAAACTTACAGATAAAGTATATGAAGAACTTTTAGAATATTTTGACGGAAAAAGAAAACAGTTTGATGTTCCGTATAAATTAAAAGGAACAGATTTTCAAAAGAAAGTGTGGTCTGCACTTATGTGTATTCCTTATGGTCAAACGAGAACTTATAAGGAAATAGCGATAGCAGTTGGCAATGAAAAAGCCAGCCGTGCTGTTGGTATGGCTAATAATAAAAATCCTATACATATTTTAGTGCCTTGTCACAGGGTTATAGGCGCAAACGGCAAACTTGTGGGATATGCAGGTGGACTTTGGGTAAAAGAATTTTTGCTTAAAATGGAGAGAGAAAACAAGTGTGCTAACTAAAATTTAATCAAAAAGTAAAAAAGCGGGGAAGATTCAAATAAATCAATTGAAAATGATATATTTGGTGATGAAAGTGATGAAATGATTTATGATATCTTCGAGAGCGATGAAGAAGAGGAAGATTAAAAGGATAAATATAATTTTATTGTCTGTTTTTAATACTGTTCTATTATGAATTTAGAAACAGAAAACTGGTCTGTCGCAAATGATTTTTGCCATTTGCGACAGACCAGTTTTTCATGTTTAATATGTATTATTTATCGTCTTGTAGCTGATATTGCTCACCAAAAAGCAGGTCGTATTGAAGAGTTTTGTGACTGTATAATAGTGCTTCTTCTTTATCACCTATTTCATAAGTCATATTGCCATCTGGGTAAAATATCATTCCTTTATTACTTGCAGTATATTCGCTAAGCTGTTGTGATAAAAAGTCGAAATACGGTGGCATTTCAAGACCGTATAAATCCATCATGATAGGTGAAATGTTATAAGTGGACACCGTGCCTAAATCTACTTTATTACTTGCCATATTACTCCAAATTAAAAGAGGTGTTTGGTACATTTGAGGATATGCTTCTTCGTCTGAGAGCATAAAACCAGTATCTGTAAGCAGAGTTGTGCGTCCGTTTGACATGGGGTTTAAGTGGTCGCCCCAAAAGACTACGATAGTAGGGCGCTCTATTGTGCTTAAATAATCAGTTAAATAGCCAAGTGCTGCATCCATTTCCGTCATCCCCGTGGCGCAGTCTTGAACTTCGCCTAAAATTTCTTCTGAAATACCAGCAGAATTATCTGTAATTTGAACCAAATCTTCCTTGGGATATCGGTCGGGGCTGTATGTTGTATGGTTTTGCATAGTTACTGCATGAATAAATACTGGATTGTCATCGCTAGAGCGATTTTGTTGCTCTTCAATAATTCTATCTACCATTGCCATATCAGAAATAAAACCACGGCGGCGCTGGGCGTCTTGCATGTCTTCTTCTGAAATAAAGATATCAATTCCTAAACGTGGGTACGCCACATCTCGGTTCCAAAAACGCTCTCCATAACCATGGATAGCTAGGGTTTCATATCCTTGGTCTTTTAGATGCCAAGCTATAGAAAAAGTTTCGTCTGTAATATATTGTTGGTATGGCTTGCTTCCTGATGGAAAAAATTCCATAGAAGAGCCTGTTAACACCTCAAACTCTACATCGCAAGTACCGCCTCCATAACTTGGGGTAAATGCCCAGCCACTTGCACTCTCTTCCACTAAACGGTTAAAATTTGGTGTAAGTTCTCTGTCAAAACTTAAGCCCGGTAGGCGCTCCATATCCCAAAAGCCTTCTGCCATTAAAAAAATGATATCAGGTGTTTCTTCACTATAATCGCCAGTCAAGGCAGGACTGTTTTCATAATATGGTTCCCGATTTGGATCAATACTCTCCAAATTATTTTCTACAGTTTCGGCGCTATAGTCTTTTGGCACATCAATATTTAGCAGCTGCAAATTGGTTAAAAATCCAGTTATAACACCGTGGTAACGGTAATATCTATCCTGCATCCACATATCTTCTTTTATGCCCAGTGCTTCGGTAGCGGTTGAGTTTAAGAAAACGCCGAATACCATAATTAAAGCAGCTACAGTAGAGCCAACTGACACAAACAGGCGACACAGTAAAGACTTCTTTTTTGATTTTGGTAAGGGAATAATGATAAAAAATGATAAAATAGAAAGCACAATAAATATTACAAGGGTAAATATCATAGTGGGCTGAAAAGTAAAACTTACTTCACCTGCAATACCCATTAAATCGTCTATCTGCATTAAATCCCATGGTAAAAAAGGCTCGTTTCGCATATTTAGTTTATAATAAGTTACAACAGCAGGAACATTTGCCAAAATGCCTATACTTATCACGCCTGCTAAATGGTTTTTAAATAAGTAGGTCATTAGTATATAGCAAAAAAGTAACAGTAGGTATGTAATTATAAAGCTGTTTAAATCATATTTTAGAGCATCAAAAAAACCACGATCACGGTCGTGTGCACCTAAGGTCCCACGGGCTATCCATTCACATGTCACTACACTGATCATGGGAATAAAAATGAAAAATAATATATTAACCCATCGGCTTTTTCTCAATTTTTTTACTTTTTTCGTATTTAAAAAACTAAAAAAACTTTTCTTTGGCTTTTCAGATGAATTTTCATTTATTTCTTTTAATTCTTCGCACATATTACAAAATCCTTTCTTTTAACATAAAATTAAATTATAGCATGACATAATGCAAATATCAATACTTAGCTTATATTTATAATGGAATTCTAAGGTAATAATTTAGTTCTACAACGGAAAATTTTTGGGAGAAATGATTAAGCTAAAATTTTGTTGAATATGCTATTTTTTTTGCTTGAATTTATGCATTGTTACAATTCATATGTAAAAAAATATAGAAAAATAAATTTTTTAATAAAATCGTGAACCTTTTTGACAATTGATGTATCTTTAGTTAGGCTGTAATTTTTGTTTAGGTGCTTTTTAATTCTGTTTAAGAATTTTAAACAAGCTTTTTTGGGGATTAAAAATAGCGGAATAAATTGACAAAATATGCAGCAATATTGTACTATTTATATGTACGAGAATATGTTTAGGAATAGGAAAATGGAGGGCAAAAATGAAACTGAAAAAAAGACTGGTTGCAATGCTTTTATCATTCATTATGATGACAAGTATTGTAGTGCAACCGCTTTCAGTGGTAAGTGCTACGACAGGCGAATTACCACAAATGGAAGTAGATTTTACAAATGGCGATGAGTCACCAGATATTTTGGTGATAACAAGTGCTAATATAACTCAAGGAGAGGAGGCGCAGACTATTGTTTTGGGCAGTGACACAAGTGTTAACTTGCCTAAAATGAATGTTACATATGCTGATAGCACTGAAAGTGCAAGTATTGATGTAATATGGACTGCTGATACAACATTTGATAAAAATGTTGAGGGTGAATATACATATACAGCTAGTGTTGATGAAACGTTATATACTTTACAAGATGGGATAACCTTGCCAAGCTTTAAAGTAATTGTAAAACCTGAACCGTCAGCCGAGCCATCAGCTCAGCCGTCAGCACAGCCATCAGCCGAGCCGTCAGCCCAGCCATCAGCCCAGCCGTCAGCCGAGCCATCAGCCGAGCCATCAGCCGAGCCATCAGCTGAACCATCTGAAGAGCCTAAGGCGGCAACACTTAGCTTAACAGAACCAATTGTTGAATTGTCATATAGTCATATTCCGGTAAGTGTAGCCACAGAAGGTTTGACACAAGGAAAATGGGATTATCTTACAGATACAGGTGTTTTAACTTATACTTTTAAAATTCGTAGAGATGAAACTTTACCTGCGGATGATGACAGAACGATTACTATAGATATTAATCCTTTTGGTGTTACGGATTCCGATGGAGAAGAAATTTTCCCGTTTTATATTCAACAGTATCCAAGTACAGGAAATGTGCAAATTCCAAACGCAAGTTTATCATCTGATAAAACTGTACTTACACTAACTATTAATAATGAAAATATTGCTCCTGGTTCAGAAGTAACTATTAGTATTGTTATGGCACCAAATTATGATACTATTTATGCTCATAAGGATGGACAAAATAATGGTACACCAGCAACAGCTATAGGTAATATGCTTTTACATACTCCTGAAGCTCAACTTGGTATATCTATTACCGATACAAGTCTTGCGACTCCTATCCAATATGAACATGTATTAAATAGAGATGGCCAAAATGATGACCCTGCTATTACATCTGCAGGCATAGCTAATGCGAGCACCACACCATTAGGCTTAGATTTAAATACAGCTTTGTGGCTTGGTTCTGACGGATATCTACATTTAAAAGATGCAGATGGAAATTATATAGAAAATACAAGCAGCGCTGGACTTAAAGCAGAATTTACAAATGAGATTCATACACCGGTAGGTAGTGTTCTTGGTAAGTTTGTTGCACCTCCTGGCTTCTACTTTCCAAATGGCACTACAGATGCAGCTGGCAACCAGTATGCAAGTGTCACAATGGGAGAAAGCACATTATTCGGTGGTGACCTTTCTCCAGGCAGAACTACAACAGTAAATTCAGGTTATGTGCAGTCAACAAGCTTGCATTCAACTACAGTTCCAATGCTTGCAGGTTCACTTCCACTTGGAACTGCGTACACTCCATGGCACCAAATAAGACTTACAGGAACAGGTACGTGGGTTTTACGTGGTACAGATACATTATTTAACTTTGATGACCAAGATAAATATGTGGCAGCTGAGGATTCAAAAATTACTTACAAGCAAGTTGTTGAAAATGAAGACGGATCATACAGTGTAGAAGATCGTGAGGCAAATCACGGTAAAATTACAATTAATGTTCCAAAGTTTAAATATGAAAACAGACTTGAGTTGATTACAGAAAGTCCTATTTATGTAAATGATGAAGACAATGAAGACACTAGATATTATTTCTCAGTGGATAATCTACTAAACGATACAGACCTTGAAAATGAAATTACTCACTACTATTATCAAAATGAAACCATGACTTTTACAATGCCTGATGAGTTTACTCCTTATACATTTGCAAAACCAAGTAGCGGTGCGGACATTGTAAGTTATACAGTAACGTATGAAGATGGTTCAGAAGTAACTAAGAATATTTCAGGTTCAGATGATTTAGTTATTACTATCCCTGAAAGCTTTTTGGGTGAAAGAGTTAAATCTTTCAGTATAACTTTTGGAGATCGTGGTATTCTTCGAGATAGTTATGCGACAGAGTATGAAGTGGACTGGTATTTTACAGGTAATTTTACAGAGCCTAAAACAATGGGTGTAGAAGGCGGCGATGTAATAAACATGCCAATCAGCATTACAAATAGTGCGCATCCTGAAGGTACACCTACTGATGAATTAGATATCCAGTGGAAATATAAGCCAGGTGTTGATAACTTAGAATTTGATATTAACTATAAACCAGTAGTTTATACAGAGGAAGGTTATACAAGTTCAAATCCTTACTTTGTATCAAATGATAAATCAATACCAGCTGGAATTTTTAATTCAAGCACATATGCAAATAGTTCTAGAGCGTTTTATGGCATAATAAGCGTAGAACGTGATACTGGGCTTTCAACACAGGAGCTGCAGTCGTCGTCATATATTTATAAAGATGTTACTATTAATTTTGAAACAGAAGAGCTTGCCCATATGCAAGAACTTTATAAGTCGTTTTATTTCTATTACCTTGATAGTAACAGAAGATATCAAATTTATGGTGACGCATGGGTAGAGTACACTACAACAGCAGGAGCTACTGTACGAACCATGCCTATTATATCGGGGACTACTGCGTATACTCTTCCGCTTGTTGAAGGTGAGTATATTACAAGCTTTAAATTTAGAATGGATGGCTTAAGAATACTTTCTGATGAAAATGTAAGTCGTATATCTACAATGTTTACAATGTTTTATGCAAATGACAGAAACACACCAGCAGGCCAAATATCAGCTGATGAACAAACTTTGACAGCCACCATCACAGCGGCTGGCGAGTATAATGAGGTCACAGAAGCAACTACAGGTACATTTAAAGAGCCTGATGCAGAAAAACAAACAGATACAGTTAAACATCATTTTATTTATGAGCACAATGCTACAATTGAAACTCGAATAATAGGTGATGACATTGTTATTCCTAGTACTACAACAAGAGGCGAAATAGTAAAAGGTGACATCACATTTGATGTGCCACTATATCGCAGTACGGTAGCAAATGTAAGTAATAACTATATAAGATATCCAGAGGGCACAGCCGCATACCTAAATATTAATGATGCGCACTTTAGTTATGTTGGTGATGACGAGCGCATTACGGTTATTGAAATAACTAATGCAGCGGGTGACAAAGACAAGTGGCTTAAGTATGACCTTGAAGGCATAGTTTACTCAAATGATAATAGTGGCGCAAGCTATAATACTATCACATTGCCAGCAAATTCAATACTTACAGGACCACAAGTAGAAGATAAATCATATTATCATATTTTCACTGAAGGTTATGTAGACTTTGCACCTATAGATATGCTAACTGGTGAGAAAAACTTCTACATTAACTACATACCGGGTGATACGACTACAGAGCGTGCGATAGTTGATGATATAGGAATTACAGACGGCACAGGCATAGAGTATGTTGACGAGTCTGGCGAAAAAATGAACAGACTTGCCACGATTCATACAGATAAAAAGATTTATACAGTTATAAAATCAACCGACAGTATTAACTTATTCCCAGGTAAAGAACTAGGTGCGGGCGGCGGAGTATCCACAGTTTATTCGGGTGTTAATTATTATGCAGATGAGTATAATAAATTAGTACTTGGTATGGATATTTCATCACCACAAATAGATTTAAAAGATTACCATCTATTTATCACACTACCTACAGAAGGTGAAACTCTTATAGGTTTAGATAAAGTTTCGTATACGAGTCAAACTACTATAAGACTTAGAGGATTTGGAGAAGAGTATATTAGCTTGCCAGATCTTGGCGAAGGTGTAGTTCCTACATTTACATATTATAGTCAAGCTGAGTTTGACGTGGACGATTTAACTTCGTTTGACCCTACAAATGTTGTAGAGGTAGACCCAGAGTCAGGTAATCCGCAAGATGTAAAGTACATATTAATTGAAATTCCTATACTTACAAAATCAGTAGACAGTTATGTGCAACTTGATGTTGTGGCAGATGTAAATGATATGTACACAGATGACCACTTGACAGTGGGATATGCAAACGCAGAAGCTAAATTTTTAGCGGAAACCAAAGAAAGTACACCAACAGCTCAAATTTATGCACCAGCAGGTGCTTCAGCTAATGGTATTGGTAAGTATATATTCAACTGGTATAGACTTGA
>CAYJJB010000046.1:0-1052 GCA_964370405.1 uncultured Eubacteriales bacterium
AAGGACAAAACGATTTCGAGTCGTTCTCGTTATGACCACTTCGATACATCTCCATTTGCTTTACTGTGTGTATTATAATTGTTTTTTGCAATAAAATCAATAGTGTTGAAAAATAAATTCGAGTGCTCAAAATTTTTGTTTTTCGAGCACTCGATATGTTCTATTAGGCTTGGAAATTAAGTTTTTCAAGTCTTTTTGTGGCTTCAATTACATTTTCTCTTGAGCCAAATGCTGTTAGCCTAAAATATCCTTCACCGTTTTTGCCAAAACCAGCACCAGGTGTTCCTACTATATTTGCATTTTCAAGAAGATAGTCAAAAAATGACCATGAATCCATTGCGCTTGGGCATTTAAGCCAAATATATGGTGAGTTTTCGCCACCCACAAACCAAATATTTAGTTTAGTAAGAGCTTTTGCTATAATGCTTGCATTTTCCATATAATATGCAAGATTTTCTTTAATTTGCTTATTGCCTTCTTTTGTAAAGACAGCTTCGGCTCCTTTTTGAATTATGTAGGAAATTCCGTTAAATTTTGTTGTTTGTCGTCTAAGCCATAGTTTGTTAAGACTTGTGCCATTTATAACCAAGTCATGTGGAACTACGGTGTAGCCACATCTTACGCCAGTAAAACCAGCGGTTTTTGAAAGTGAGCAAAATTCTATTACGCATTTTTTTGCACCCTCTATCTCATAAATGCTCGTTGGCAGTTCATTGTTTGCGATGAATGCTTCATATGCACTGTCAAATAATATTACCGCTTCATTTTTTAATGCATAGTCTACCCAAAGTTTTAGCTGAGCTTTATTATAAACCGCACCTGTTGGGTTGTTTGGAGAGCATAAATATATTATGTCACATTTTACATCGTCTTTTGGTAGTGGTAGGAAAGAGTTTGCTTCATTTCCTTCCATAAAGATAATTTTTCGTCCTTGCATGATGTTTGTGTCCACATAAACAGGGTAAACAGGGTCTGGAATAAGAACTGTGTTGTCTGATGAAAAAATATCAAGTATATTTCCTAAATCACTTTTTGCACCGTCGCTTACAAAA
>CAYJJB010000046.1:1062-14559 GCA_964370405.1 uncultured Eubacteriales bacterium
CTGTCTTCAAGGTTTATGCTTTTTTCTTTGTAATAATCACAAATTGCATCTCTTAAAAATTTGTAACCTTGCTCTTCTCCATAGCCCTTAAAAGTTTCTTTAACACCCATTTCTAAAACGGCATCGGTCATTGCTTTAGTTACAATAGGGGATAGGGGTAAAGTGACATCACCTATTCCAAGTCTAATTAAATTTTTATCAGGATTAGCACTTGCATAGGCAGATACTTTTTTTGCTATTGTTGAAAACAGATAACTGTCTTGCAAATTGCTATAATTGTTATTTAGGTTCATATTATCCCTCCGTTAAATCTCTATATATCCATCAAATGCTTTTTTGCAAGGTCCTGTCATAAACACAGTTTCGTCTGTGTAATTTATGATAAGTTCTCCACCTAAAAGTTTTACATGAATGTCCTCGTTCTTTTTGCATTTGCCGTTTAAAACTGCTGCTACAACACTTGCGCATGCGCCTGTTCCACAGGCTAAGGTTTCACCACTTCCACGTTCCCATACTCGCATGTTAAGAGTAGTTTCGTTTATAACATTAATAAATTCTGTATTTACTTTTTGAGGGAATAAATCGTTGTTTTCAAATTTAGGGCCTATAGCGCTTAGATTTAATGTGTTTATATTTTCGTTACAAAAAACTACAGCATGGGGATTTCCCATTGATACACAGGTTATACCGTACTGTTTTTTATCAATTGTCAGTTTGTAATCTATCGCAGTGGTACCGTCTATATTTACTGGGATGTCACAAGGTGTTAATATTGCATCTCCCATGTCCACTCGCACAAGCGTCACCTCGTCATTTTCTATATTTAGAAAAAGCTCTTTAATTCCACTTAAAGTTTCTACGCTCATGGGATTTTTTATTACCATTTTATTGTCATAAAGAAATTTTGCGACACAGCGTATTGCGTTTCCACACATTTTTCCCTCACTGCCATCAATGTTAAACATTCTCATTTTTGCATCTGCAACATCACTTGGCAAAATCATCACAATGCCGTCGCCGCCTACACCAAAATGGCGGTCAGAAATCTTTATTGCAAGCGACTGGGGATTTTCTATATTTTGAGTAAAACAGTCAAAATAAATATAGTCATTTCCACAGCCTTCCATTTTTGTAAAATTAAGTTTCATATCTTGCTCCTTTTATTCCAAATTAAACTTTGAAAGATCTGCCTTTACTCCGTCGCCTGTAAAGCAATTTGTGCAAAAATCGCCCTTTGAAGTGCAACAAGCGGTTTTTAAGCCTTTAACGCTTATATAACCTAAGCTGTCAACGCCTAAATGCTCTCTAATTTCTTCTAAGCTCATTTTATTTGCAATTAAATTTTCAGGACTGTCTATGTCTGTTCCATAGTGACAAGTGAATTTAAAAGGAGGAGATGACACTCTCATATGCACTTCTTTAGCACCAGCGGCTCTCAGTGTTTTTACAATTTTTGCACTGGTAGTTCCACGCACGATAGAGTCATCTATAAGCACAATTTTTTTGCCTTTAACGTTTACTGAAAGAGGATTTAGTTTTAGTCTTACGGCATCTTCTCGCTGTGCTTGAGTGGGATAAATAAAGCTTCTTCCGATATATCTGTTTTTAACAAAACCAAAGCCTAAAGGAATTCCGCTTTCTTCACTGTAACCTACTGCTGCTTCAAGACCACTGTCAGGTACACCACATACAAAGTCAGCATCTACAGGATATTCTTGTGCCAAAATTTTTCCCATATTGCATCTTGCAGTATAAACATTTAGTCCGTCAACTTTGGAGTCAGGACGTGCGAAATATACATATTCAAAAATACAAAGACCACAGTGCTCATTTTTTCCAAAAAGCTCTACTTTTTCATGAATTATTTTACCATTTTCAATAACGACAACTTCGCCTGGCAAAATGTCCCTTACAAACTCAAAACCACAAGCTTCAAGACCGCAACTTTCAGATGCTACAGCCATTCCTGTTTCGTTTTTTCCTATGCAAAGTGGGCGGTAGCCATTAGGGTCACGCACTGCGGTAATTTTATTTTTGCTGTTTAAAATTATTAAAGAGAAAGCCCCCTTTAATTTTTGTGCAGCACTTATTATACCCGGAAGTGAATGATCTTCTTTCATAATACGATATCCTATAAGCGAGGCAATAACTTCGCTGTCGCTTGTGGCATTAAAATTAAGGCCTAAGGAAAGCAGTTCGTCTTTTAATTCTTTTGCATTAATAATATTGCCGTTGTGTGCGGTGGCAATTCTGCCTGTGAGAAATTCTGTAATAAAAGGACCCACGTTTTCTTTTACATTTGTTCCTGTGGTGGAATATCTGTTATGGCCTATAGCGGCAGTGCTTTTAGGTAAAGAGTCTAAAACCTTTGGCGAAAAAACTTCGCTTACAAGTCCTACATCTTTGTGGCAAATTATTTTGTTTTCACTAATAGCTGCAATGCCAGCGCCTTCTTGCCCACGGTGTTGTAGGGCAAGAAGTCCGTTATATGTTATACCTACAGCCTCTAGGGTATTAACACTTACTCCAAAAATGGCACATTCTTCGTGTAGTTTATCTGATTTTATCATTTAGCGTTTTACATCACAATATAAGCATCCCTCTCGGCACCAACTGATACATAACTGATACGGCAGTTTACTGCTTTTTCTATATAGCTGATGTAGTCGAGAGCAGATTGTGGTAAATCCTCCTTTTTTCTGCATTTTGAAATGTCGGTTTTGAAGCCCTCAAAAAATTCGTAGACGGGTTTTGCATTTGCAAGTTTATCACCTGTAGGGAAGTTTGTAGTTATCTCTCCATCGACTTCATATGCAACGCAAACTGGTATGGTTTCAAGATATGAAAGTATGTCAAGTTTAGTAAGTGCAAGTTCTGTTGCACCTTGTACTTGCACTCCGTAAATTGAGGCAGGTACATCAAAGCCACCAACACGTCTTGCTCTACCTGTTGCGGCACCATATTCTCCGCCAGCTTCTCTTAGTTCTTTTCCGTCGTCATCAAGCATTTCACATACAAAAGGTCCTTCGCCAACACAGCTTGAATAAGCCTTCATAATTCCTATAGTGCGGTCAAGTTTTTGGCCGGGAACACCTGCGCCAATTGGAGCGTATGCTGCTATTGTAGACGATGATGATGTGTATGGGTATATTCCGAAATCAATGTCACGCAAAGCGCCAAGTTGCGCTTCAAACATGATTTTTTTGTCTTGTTTTATGCACTCTAAAAGGTATGCAGTTACATCTGTAACATGAGCTAAAAGTGGAGCAGAAAATTCTTTTAGCCAATCCATCATTTTAGATATTTCTATTTTTCCTTGATTATATCCATCGAGAGTGATGTTTTTCCAGTCAAGGATATCAAAGAGTTTTTGCTCAAGCGTTGTAAAGTTTAAAAGGTCGCCCATTCTAATTCCACGTTTCATGTATTTGTCGGCATAAACTGGAGCAATACCACGGCGAGTTGAACCGAATTTTTTATCTAAAAGTCTGTCCTCTTCCATACAGTCTTGGTTTACATGGTAAGGCATACAAATTATTGCCTTATCGCTAATTTTAAGATTTTTTGGAGTAATGGCAATGCCTTTTTCTTTTAATGCACTAATTTCTTTGCATAAATGCTCAAGGTCAATAACCATTCCGTTTCCCATAATATTTACGGTGGTTTCTCTTAAAATACCAGAAGGTAAAAGATTTAAAACGAATTTTCCTTTTTCATTAATAACAGTATGACCTGCGTTATTACCGCCTTGGTAACGACAAATTACATCATATTCTGAGGATAAAAGGTCTACCATTCTACCCTTTCCTTCATCTCCCCAGTTAATTCCAACTATTGCTGTAAGCATAATTATATCTCCTTTGTTTTGTTAAATATTTTCACACAAAAAATCATCGACCTCTTTGGCACATTTTATTCCATCAGAAATAGCCCAAACCACTAGAGATTGACCTCGTTTAATATCTCCGCAGGCAAATACTTTATTTCGGTTTGTCTTAAATGACAGGTCAGTTTTTGTTGGAATTTTAACATCTTTTGCGATGTAATCTTCATATCCTGTAAAACCTGCGGCTATTAATAATAAATCGGCAGAAAGCGTCTTCTCGCTTTTTGGAATTTGAGACAGCTTTCCGTCTTTAAATTCCAGTTTAACAGTCACTACTCCCACAAGAGTTCCGTCCTTTTGTATAATTTCCTTTATAGTGGTTTCATATACACGAGGGTCATCGCCAAAAACTTCTATCGCTTCTTCCTGTCCATAATCGGTAAGAGAAACCTTAGGCCACTCAGGCCATGGATTGCTGTCTTGTCTAGTACTCGGCAGTTTTGGCATCATCTCAATTTGTTTAACAGATTTAGCGCCATGTCTGATAGCAGTGCCAACACAGTCGTTTCCTGTGTCTCCACCTCCTAATATTATAACATTTTTATCTTTTGCGCAAATGTAGGTGCCATTTTTTAAATTTTCATCAATTAAACTTTTGGTAGTGCTTGATAAATAATCTACCGCAAAGTAAATTCCATTTGAATTTCTGTGAGGAAGCTCTAAATCTCTTGCCTTTTTTGCACCGCAACAAAGTACTATTGCATCAAAGTTTTTTTCAAGTTCCTTAAGGCTTAAATTATTTCCAAAATCCATGTTGTTCTCAAAATTAATGCCTTCAGCACGCATAAGGTCAATTCTTCTTTGCACAACAGCTTTGTCAAGCTTCATATTTGGTATGCCATACATTAAAAGTCCGCCAAATTTGTCATCTCTTTCAAAAACAGTTACATTGTGACCTCTTTGATTAAGCTTTTGTGCAACCGCAAGTCCAGAAGGGCCTGAGCCTATAACGGCAATGCTTTTGTCACTGCGAAATTTTGGTACCCTTGGCATCATGTTGCCGTTTTTAAAGCCCTCTTCAATTAAAAACATTTCATTATCTTTAATTGTGACAGCTGTGCCATCAAGACCATTTATACAGGCTTTTTCGCAAAGTGCAGGGCAAACTCTTCCTGTAAATTCAGGAAAGCAGTTTGTTTTAAGAAGTCTTGTAAGCCCGTGTGAGTAATTTCCTGCAAAGATTTCATCGTTAAATTCAGGAATTAAATTATTTAGTGGACAGCCAGTTACCATACCTGAAAGCTCTATAGGAGAAGTGCAAAATGGTACTCCACAGTTCATGCATCTAGCACCCTGCTCTTTTCTCTCTTTATCACAAATTACACTGTGAAATTCATCATAATTTTTTATACGCTGTTTAACAGGCGTTTTATGGTTATTTAGTCGCTCGTAATCTAAAAATCCGCTGGGTTTTCCCATAAGTAAAAGCCCTCCTTAATTTTTTAAAGATTTCATAAATGCTTCCATCAGTGCGTTTTCAGCCGACAGACCTTTTTCTGAAAATTCGCTTATTGATTTTAACATTTTTTGATAATCGGTTGGGACAATTTTCTTAAACTTAGGTAAGTAAGTATCAAAATCATCTAATATCTTTCTTGCAATAGGTGAATTTGTGTGACTAAAATGGTTTTCAATCAAAGTTTTTAATTCTTCTATGTCGTATTTATCACAAACTTCATTCATGCTTACAAATTCTTTATTAAGTTTTAGATATAAATCGTGATTTTCATCTAAAACATATGCAGTACCACCGCTCATGCCTGCGGCAAAGTTTTTGCCAGTTTTACCTAAAATGACTGCTTTTCCACCTGTCATATACTCAAGACCATGGTCACCACAACCCTCTACAACCGCCGCAGCGCCCGAGTTTCTAACCATGAAGCGCTCGCCTGCAATTCCGCTTATATAGCTCTGACCAGAAGTAGCACCGTAAAATGCAACGTTTCCTATAATTATATTTTCTTCTGCCTTAAACGGACTGTCTTTTGGCGGATAGACAACAATTTTACCACCTGAAAGTCCTTTTCCTAAGTAGTCGTTTGCATCACCTTCAAGTTTTAGGGTTAGACCTTTTGGAATAAAGGCTCCAAAAGACTGACCAACGCCACCACTGCAATTTACAATATAGCTGTCATCACTTACATTTGTGCCAAGTTTTTTAGTGATTTTAGAGCCTAAAATAGTTCCTAATGTTCTGTCTGTGCTACAAACATTTATGGTTTCTTCATGTTTTGTATTACTATCTATTGCTTTTTTAAATTTCTTTACAAGAACTGATTCATCTAAAGTTGTTTCAAGTTTAAAATCAAACATCTTAGTGCTGTCAAAAGTTTTCTCTTTATGATGTGCATAAGTACTGTTTATTATTAAATTCATGTCAATAAGTTCTGCACGTTTTGTCACTTTTTTATCACGCACTTTAATTAAGTCGGTTCTACCTGTAAGCTCTTTTAAAGTTTTTACTCCAAGTTTTGCCATTATTTCACGAACTTCTTGTGCTATATAATTCATAAAATTCATTACATGCTCAGGTTTTCCTCTAAACCTTTTTCTCAAGCATTCGTTTTGAGTGGCTATACCTACAGGGCAAGTATCAAGATTACATACACGCATCATCATGCAGCCCATGCTTACAAGAGCGGCTGTTGCAAAACCAAATTCTTCAGCACCTAAAATTGAGGCAATTGCAACATCTCTACCACTCATAAGCTTTCCATCTGTTTCAAGGACAACACCTTGACGCAGTCCATTTTGGATGAGTGTTTGATGAGCCTCTGCAAGGCCTAATTCCCATGGAAGACCTGCATCTAAGATAGAGCTCAGTGGAGCAGCACCTGTACCGCCGTCGTATCCTGAAATGAGTATTACCGCAGCACCAGCTTTTGCAACACCTGCGGCAATTGTACCAACACCTGCCTCTGACACAAGTTTTACAGAAATTCTTGCATCTGTATTTGCATTTTTAAGGTCATATATAAGCTGAGCCAAATCTTCAATTGAATAAATATCGTGGTGGGGAGGAGGGGATATTAGTGACACACCAGGGGTAGAGTGTCTTGTTTTTGCTATCCAAGGATAAACTTTCGCACCGGGGAGATGTCCGCCCTCACCTGGTTTTGCACCTTGAGCCATTTTTATTTGTATTTCTCTTGCACTTAAAAGGTACTGAGAGGTAACGCCAAATCTTCCGGAGGCAACTTGTTTTATTGCACTGTTTCTTTCTGTGCCAAGTCTTGATATTTCTTCGCCGCCTTCACCAGAGTTTGATTTTGCTCCAAGCCTATTCATGGCAATAGCCATGCACTCATGTGCCTCTTTTGATATAGAGCCATAAGACATGGCACCTGTCTTAAATCTTTTTACAATTTCCGATACAGGTTCAACCTCGTCTATACTTATGGCATTTTTTTCATCGAATTTAAAGTCTAAAAGCCCTCTTAAAGTATGCGGTTTATGCTCGTCATCAACCATAGATGTATATTGTTTAAATTTTTTATAATCGCTATTTTGGGTAGCTTGTTGAAGGGCGATTATTATTTGAGGGTTATATAAATGGTCTTCTTTATCGTCGCCACTTCTAAGTTTTAAATAACCTGTACTATCAAGTATGTCATCAACACCAAGGCCTAGTGGGTCAAATGCCTTTGAATGTCTAAACTCCACACCTTCAGCAATTTCTTCAAGCCCTATACCTTCTACTCGACTTACTGTATTTGTAAAATATTTATCAATTACTTTTTTGTTAATTCCAACTGCTTCAAAAATTTGGGCAGATTGATAAGACTGTAAAACAGATATACCCATCTTAGCTGAAACTTTTACAATTCCATGTAAAATTGCGTGGTTATAGTCGTTAATTGCGGTGTATATATCTTTGTCTAAAATTTTATTGTCCACAAGCTCTTCTATGCACTCGTGTGCAAGATATGGGTTAATCGCCCTTGCACCGTATCCTAATAGAGTTGCAAATTGATGCACATCACGTGGCTCAGCACTTTCTAAAATAATTGAAACGGCAGTACGTTTTTTTGTTTTTATCAAGTACTGCTCTATTGAAGATACAGCGAGAAGTGAGGGGATTGCCACATGGTTTTCATCCACGCCTCTGTCTGATAAAATAATTATGTTAGCACCTTTTTTATAAGCTTTGTCGCATTTTACAAATAGTTGATCAAGCGCATATTCTAAAGAAGTGTTTTTATAATATAGCAAAGACACGGTTTCTGTTTTGAAACCCTCTTTTTTCATTGATTTAATTTTTAACAAGTCAACACCCGTCAAAATTGGGTTTGTTACCTCTAAAACAGCACAGTTTTGTGCACTGTCCTCAAGTAAATTGCCGTCTGAACCTACGTATACTGTTGTATCAGTTACAATCTCTTCACGCAGTGAATCTATTGGTGGGTTTGTAACCTGTGCAAATAGCTGTTTGAAATATCTAAATAATGGCTGATGCTTTTCAGACAAAACAGCAAGTGGAATGTCACTTCCCATAGAAGCGGTAGGTTCTAGCCCGTTTTTTGCCATGGGTAAAATATTGTTTTTAACATCTTCATAAGTATAAGCAAAAACTTTATATAATTTATTTCTCTCTGATTGAGTGTGAATTTCAACTTTTTTGTTTGGGATAGACAAATCTTTAAGCTTTACTAAATTTCTGTCAAGCCACTCGCCATAAGGTTTTTTAAGCGCATAGGCGTTTTTACAGTCATCATCTGATATAATGCACTTGTTAACAGTGTCAACTAAAAGCATTTTGCCAGGTTCGAGTCTTGATTTTTTTACGATGTTTTTAGGATCTATATCCAAAACACCCACCTCAGATGAAAGTATAAGGGTGTTGTCTTTTGTTATGTAGTAACGTGACGGACGAAGGCCGTTTCTATCTAAAACTGCACCCATTAAGTCGCCGTCTGAAAACAAAATTGCGGCAGGGCCGTCCCATGGCTCCATCATAGTTGCATAGTAGTGGTAAAAATCTTTTTTTGCACGGCTCATATAAGGATCGTTTTTCCAAGGCTCTGGTATAGTCATCATGACAGCAAGAGGCAACTCCACTCCATTCATATATAAAAATTCCAACGTGTTATCAAGCATTGCAGAGTCTGAACCTTCACCGTTTATTACAGGCAAAACTTTTTCAATATCATCATTTAAAATTTTTGAATACATGGTTTCTTCCCTTGCATGCATTCTATCAGCATTACCTCTTATTGTGTTAATTTCACCATTGTGCAAAATTACTCTATTGGGATGAGCCCTCTCCCAGCTAGGGTTTGTGTTAGTTGAAAATCTTGAGTGGACCATTGCAATGGCGCTTACATAGCTTTTATTTTTTAAGTCAAGATAAAACTCTCTTAACTGATTTACCAAAAACATTCCTTTATAAACTATGGTGCGTGAAGACAAGCTTGCAACATATGTTCCGCTTGAGCTGTGCTCAAACTCACGGCGTATTACAAAGAGTTTTCTGTCAAAATCCAAGCCTTTTTCTGTATTTTCTGGTCTTTTAATAAAGCACTGCTCAATGCAAGGCATTTGGTCAATTGCTTTTTTACCTAAAATTTTGGGGTTTGTAGGTACTGATCTCCAACCTAAAAACTGGGCACCTTCTTTTTCTACAATAATTTCAAAAAGCTTTTTTGCCTGATTTCTTTTTGAAGAATTTTGTGGAAGGAAGAACATACCTACACCATAGTCACGCTCTAAGCCTATAGAAAAATTCAAATCAAGAGATGAGAAAAATTCATGTGAAATTTGAAGTAAAACGCCGACACCGTCGCCTACTTCACCCAAAGCATCTTTACCAGCTCTATGTTCAAGTTTTTCCACAACTTCCAAGGCATCGGATACAATTTTGTGGCTTTTTTTGCCATCAATTGATACCACAGCCCCTATGCCACAGGCGTCATGCTCAAATTTTTTGTCATACAAAGTTTTGTTTTTTTCAATCACTGATATGCCTCCTTATAAATAAAAAAGCCGTGGCGAAAAAACACTTATAAAAAGCGTATTTTCCCACAACTTCATTGTTGCAATATTAAATTTATAAACATATATTATCACATTTTATGCTGTATTTCAATAGTAAGCTAAAACTTTGTGCTTTGTGACAAAACAAATTGAATAAAGGCGACACTTTTAAACAGCTTAACCAGTTTTTGCAGGGTTTTTATATAAAACTTGCAAATTACAGCTCTTTTGAGTGATTTTTGTTTAGCAAATTGCAAGTTAGAGATGTTTGATTGTCAAAAATGTCAGCTGTCTTTTAGGACTACAGATGAAAGATAGCTGTAAAATGCATGGCAAAACCCCCAAAACGAAATGTTCGGGGGTTTTTACCAGTTAATTATTCATCTTGAAGCGCATCATAGCCTTCTTCGCCTGTTCTCACTTTTATTACATTTTCAACATCATAGACAAATATTTTACCATCGCCAATGTTTCCTGTGTAAAGAGCTGCTTTTGTTGCAGCAATTACTTCACTTACCGGAACTTTGCATACTACAATTTCAATTTTTACTTTAGGTAAAAGTCTTGCTTCTACTTCGACACCACGATAATATTCGTGAGAGCCTTTTTGCATTCCACAGCCTAAAACATGTGTTACAGTCATTCCTGTAATTCCAAGTGACTCTAGTGCAAATTTTAACTCTTCAAATTTACTTTGTTTTGTAACTATAGAAATTTTTGTCATTTTTGCATCAGGGTTTGAGTTATCAATGACTGGAATTGCTTTTTGTATTGGAGTTGCAACCAAAGGTTTTTCACTTGGTGGAAGCAGGGTAGCAGATGTAGGCATAAAGTCTGCATAGCTACTGTCAAGTCCGTGCTCAGTTGAGTCTAGTCCCAACATTTCCTCTTCTTTAGAAACTCTTAAACCATGGCATTTTTTAATTATTGCAAAAGTTATAGCCATTGTAACAACTGTAAAAGCAATGATTGCAAGTAAGCCTATAGCTTGAACTACAAGTAAATTTGTGCCACCACCGTATAGAAGGCCGCCCTCTACTGCAAATAAACCTACTGCAAGAGTTCCCCAAATTCCGTTTACACCATGAACTGCAACGGCACCTACAGGGTCATCAAGTTTTAATTTAAGGTCAATAAATTCAACTGCAACTACTACCAAAATACCTGAAACGATACCTACAACAGCTGCACCTATAGCATCCATTGTCGCACAGCCTGCTGTTATGCCTACAAGACCTGCAAGCGCTGCGTTTAAAGTCATAGAAACATCAGGTTTGCCATTTTTTATCCAAGTATAAAACATTGTTGTAACTGCGGCTACTGCAGGTGCAATAGTTGTTGTAACAAATATTGAGGCAAGACCGCCTATGCCGTTTAAAGTGGTTGCAGCAGCACCGTTAAATCCATACCAGCCAAACCATAAGATAAATACACCAAGTGCACCAAGAGTAAGGTTGTGTCCAGGAATAGCTTTTGCTACAATTTTACCTGTTTTTTTATCTTTTACATATTTACCGATACGTGGCCCTAAGAAAATAATTCCCACAAGAGCCGAAACACCACCTACTGTGTGAATTGCCGCTGAGCCTGCAAAATCTATAAAACCCATCTCAAATAGCCAGCCTTGTGAGTTCCAAACCCAACCAGCTTCAATTGGATACACAACTGCGCTTAAAACCGCAGAATAAATTAAATATGCGCTAAATTTTGTTCTTTCAGCCATAGCACCTGATACAATTGTTGCCGCAGTTGCACAGAACACTAGGTTAAAGATAAATACTGACCAAGGAAAGTTTGCATAGTCTGTAAATATTTGAAAGTTTGGAAGGCCGATAAGGCCTAAAATATAATCCTCTGACATCATAATAGTAAAACCAATTAGTACAAACATGATAGTACCCATGCTAAAGTCCATAAGGTTTTTCATTATGATATTACCCGCATTTTTTGCTCTTGTAAAGCCTGTTTCTACCATGGCAAAGCCTGCTTGCATAAAAAATACCAGTGCCGCTCCAATTAGAAACCATACGCCGTACAGTTGTGTTAACATTTCTTCCATAATTGTTCAAATCCCTTCGTTAATAAAATATAAAAGAGGTGTATAAAGCAAGTTATCGCTTTATACACCTCTTTGTGCCAAGTATTAAATTTAGTTCACGCTATAAAGAATTTCGCCATAAGTAGGTATATTCCAGTGTTTTTTAGGAATTATAGTTTCAATTTCATCTACTTTAACTCTTATCTCTGTCATCAGAGAGAAAATTGTATCTCTATAGAATTTGCCAAGCTCTAGGCTTTCTTCTATAGTTTTTGTAAGTATTAGCTTGTTTTCAAGCTCTTCAATTTGCTCATAAATTTCTTTTGTAAGGTATGAGCAGTTTTGGATGATTTTTTCTTCCAAACTTGCATCTATATTGTTAGATTTTTTTGAAGTCAATAAGTCGAGTATTTCTTTTTGGAAAGAAAAAGCTGACTCAAGAACTTGCTTTTTAATCATATCTATGAAAGTTAAAGCTTCTATATGTATAGTTTTTTGATAGCCTTCCATAAGTATTTCATATCTGGAATGAACTTCTGCTTCTGTAAAAATATTATATTTTGCAAATAACTCTACATTTTTATCTTTAATAAATTCAGGAAGTGCATCTACTGTTGTTTTTAGGTTTAAAAGACCACGACTTTGTGCTTCTTCAACCCATTCATCTGAGTAGTTGTTTCCATTAAAGACTATTCTTTTATGCGCTTTAATTGTGTTTCTTACAAGTTTTGTAAGCTCTTTATTAAAATCTTTTGCAGACTCTAAAGTATTTGCAAAACCATCTAAAACTTCTGCAACTATTGTGTTTAAAACAATGTTAGGGCCTGATACTGAAAAAGTTGAGCCGAGCATTCTAAATTCAAATTTGTTTCCAGTAAATGCAAATGGTGAGGTTCTGTTTCTGTCTGTTGTATCTTTTGGGAAAGTTGGAAGCACTATAACACCAAGTTCCATATCGCCTACATCAGCGCCTACATATTCTTCTTTTTTCTCAAGAGAGTCTAAAATTTGTGTAAGCTCATCACCTAAGAAAATAGAAACAATTGCAGGTGGTGCTTCATTAGCACCAAGTCTGTGGTCGTTACCTGCATTTGCAACAGATACACGAAGAAGATCTTGATTTTCATCAACAGCTTTTATAACTGCTGCAAGGAATAAGACAAACTGTGCATTTTCGTGAGGTGTATCGCCAGGCTCTAATAGGTTTAGCCCGGTATCTGTTGAAAGTGACCAGTTGTTGTGCTTGCCCGAGCCATTAACGCCTGCAAATGGTTTTTCATGTAAAAGGCAAGCAAGACCATGTCTGTCTGCAACGCTTTTCATAAGTTCCATAGTAAGTTGGTTGTGGTCGGTTGCAATATTTGTGGTTGCAAATATTGGAGCAAGCTCATGTTGGGCAGGTGCAACTTCATTATGTTTTGTTTTAGCCATTATGCCAAGCTTCCAAAGTTCTTCATCAAGCTCTTTCATAAAGGCTGAAACTCTAGGCTTAATTGTTCCGAAATAATGGTCGTCAAGCTCTTGTCCTTTTGGTGGTTTTGCGCCGAAGAGAGTTCTTCCGCAGTACATAAGGTCAGGCCTTTTTAGATAGACTTCTTTA
>CAYJJB010000047.1:0-5924 GCA_964370405.1 uncultured Eubacteriales bacterium
AACAACTGCATAAGCTTGCAGTTGTTTTTTTCTTATTTTATAATCGGGCATTAATTTTTCTACAAATAAATAAAACTGTTTTGAATGGTTTGGATGTATAAAATGCGCAAACTCATGAAGTACAACATACTCAATTAAAGATATTGGCACATTTAATAGTCTTTTATTTAAAACAATTTGTTTTTTAAGCACCATACATGTGCCCCATCTCGATTTCATCTCTCTTAGTTTTATAAGCGGATAAGTTACACCCATTTTAAGAAAAATAGGATAAATACTCTCCACCACTTCTTTTATAACACTTATGTCATGATTAAACAACGGAAGATTTAGTGCGTCTTCCCTCATTTTATCGAATTTTTCTATATGAAATAAAATGTAATCCGCTTTTAATGACAAAAATGCGTCAATTCGCTTTATGCTTACACTTTTATTTGCCGACACTATGATATTTGAGTTTAATTTAATTGTTAAGTTGATATTTTTAACTTTTTTACGAATTAAAATATACTCCACCAATTTTCCATTTAATGAAATTTTTCTTACTTGTTTTATCTCTTCCATAATACCCTCTTAATTTTATAATATCACCAAATATATAATATCATAAATCTGCATAGCTTGTATATTTCAATCTACTTGATAATGGATTTTCTACCTCCTAAACAAACTAACTATATTTTAACCGTATATTTTGTTAAATATTACAGCACAAAATTGCAACAATATCTTTACAAAGAACTGTAAATAATGTATAATTTTTCTGTTAACTAATTTCAAATACAAGGAGCGTATAAAATGTTTTATGTAGGTATTGATATCGGCGGTACAAATATTGCTGTCGGTGTTGTAAATGAAGAAAAGAAAATTATAGCAAGAGCAGGCACAAAAACTCCAGTTCCATGCCCTGAAGAAGTTTTTTGCGATGCAGTTGTAGAAACTGTAAAAGAAGCACTTAAAAATGCAGGTACAGACCTTTCTGCAGTAAAAGAAATCGGTGTTGGTTCACCTGGTACAATAAACGGAGAAGAAGGTATAGTTGAGTTTGCAAATAACTTAGGATACTCAAACTTCCCACTAAAAGCTATGCTTGAAGAAAGAATGCCAGGCGTTACTGTTTCAGTTGCTAATGATGCAAATGCTGCAGCATATGGCGAATTTAAAGCAGGCGCACTACAAGGCGTTAAACACGCAATGGCTATTACACTTGGAACAGGTGTTGGCGGCGGAATCATTATTGATGGTAAAATCTATGCTGGATTTAACCACGCTGCAGGCGAACTAGGTCACGGCGTTATGGTAGTTGATGGACGTCCTTGCACATGCGGCAGAGTTGGATGCTGGGAAACTTATTCATCAGCAACTGGTCTTATCAAAACAACAAAAGAATACATGGAAAAAGATAAAAATTCTAAAATGTGGGAACTTGTTGGTGGCGATATAGATAAAGTAAACGGAAGAACTTCTTTTGATGCTATGAGAGCAGGCGATGAAAGTGCTAAAAAAGTAGTTGATGAGTATATCAGATACTTAGCAATTGGTTTATCAAACATGATAAATGCATTCCAACCTGAGCTACTTTGCATAGGTGGCGGAATAAGCAATGAAGGCGAAACTCTTATCGCTCCTCTAAGAAAGCTTTGTGTTGATGATACATATTACACAACAAACAGAACAAAAATCTGCAAAGCCGAGCTTGGCAATGATGCAGGTATCATTGGTGCGGCTCTTTTAGGCCAATAATAATTATAAAGTAAAATCTGTCCTTATCAATTTTTTTGGTAAGGACAATTTTTTAAAAATAAAGGAGATTAACTTATTATGAGCGTTACAAAAATAGATTACAAAGAAAATATTGACATGTATATTTTAGAAAATTCTCATAAAACTCAAGTACATGTCATGACTTATGGCTTGCGAATTTATAAATTATTAGTCGCAGATAAAAATGGTAATTTTTCTGACATAGTTTTAGGTTATGATGATTTTAATTTATATGAAGGAGCTGATTATCAAGGTGCCTTCGTTGGACGATATGCAAACAGGATAGGAAATGCCAGTTTTAACATAGACACAGCCACATATAATCTAAGCAAAAACGATGGCGAAAACAGCTTGCACGGTGGTCCTTTAGGTATGCATCAAGTAATATGGCAAGTTGATAATATAAGTGATAACTCCATCACGTTTTCTCATAAAAGTCTTGACGGAGAAGAAGGCTATCCTGGCACACTTGATATGAAAGTTACGTATACCTTAACTGATGAAAACGAGCTAAAAATAGACTATTTCGCAAAATCTGACAAAAAAACTATCTTTAACCCTACTAACCACTCTTTCTTTAACCTGTCAGGTGATGCAGAAAACTTAGTTTTAGACACATATTTAAAGATTAATTCTACTAAAACCACGGAAGTTACAGATGATCTAATTCCAACAGGAGAAATCATTTCAGTAATAGATACTGCTCTTGATTTTTCAAAAGGAAAGCTTTTGGGCGATGATATGTTTTCGAGTGAGCACACAGTAAAAATGGGCAATGGATTTGACCATAATTTCTGCGTTGACGGAAACGGCTTAAGACTTCACGCAACAGCGCACCACAAAAACAGTGGAAGAGTAATGAACGTATACTCAGACATGCCAGGTGTTCAGCTTTATACTTTTAATAAAACTGCAAACCCAGTTGGCAAATACGGAAAAACATATAAAAACCACAGCGCATTTTGTCTTGAAACTCAATTTTATCCCGACAGCCCAAACAAGCCAAACTTTCCTTTTAAATATGTTGATAAAAATGAAGATTTTTTCTCTACTACAATATATAAATTTTCGGTAAAGGAGTAATAGCATGAAACACGAGATATCTTGCGGTGCAGTTGTGTACACTGAAATTGAAGGTGAATTAGAAATACTTCTTATTCGCCATAAAAATGGCGGTCATTGGGCCTTTCCAAAAGGGCATGTAGAAAATGATGAAACCGAAATACAAACCGCAAAAAGAGAAATTTTAGAAGAAACAGGGCTTACACCTTTTATTGATGAGAGTTTTAGGCATGTCGTCACTTACTCTCCTAAAAAAGATGTAGTAAAAGATGTAATTTATTTTGCGGCAAAAAGCAGTGAAACTAAAACCACGGTACAAGTCGAAGAATTATTTGAGGCAAGGTGGCTAAATGAAAAAAAAGCGCTTAAAACCATCACCTTTGATAATGACAAAAAAGTGCTTGAAGCTTTCTTATTGTATATAAAAAAATAAAATATAAAATATTTTTAAAATAAGTATTGCATTTTATATTTTTCTATGGTATTATATTAGAGCTTCATTCAGGAGCTACACTGTGCTGGTGTGGTGGAATAGGCAGACACAAGGGACTTAAAATCCCTCGGTAGAAATATCGTGCCGGTTCAAGTCCGGCCACCAGCACCAAAATCCTTCGTATTGATACGAAGGATTTTTTATATGTAATTTTTATAGATAAGTCATCCTATAATAAACGCTTAGCCACTAGGAACGGATTCTGATTAGTTTCTAGTAGCTAAAAGGAAAGGAAATAAATTATGACCTATGAAGAAATTTTTAATGAAGTGAAAACCATTATAGAAAAAGCAGATGTTAGCGATATAAATGAATGCTTTGCATTTCAGTTTACCATTACAGGAGAGGGTTCTGGCAAATTTTATGTAAAGGTTGATAATGGCAGTTTGGAAATTGAACCATATTCTTATAATGGTTTTGACGCTGAATTTATAACAGATTCTAAAGTTTTAATTAAGATTTTAAAAGGACAAAAGGACCCTGTTATTGCATTCACTTTCGGGCAAATTAAAGTCAATGGCAATTTAGAAAAGGCATTAAAACTTAAAAAAATATTTAAATCTAAGAAATAAACAAAAAAACTTCCGATTGAATAATAGTTGGAAGTTTTTTAATTTAAAAGCTTAATATTTGCATGACTTTAATATAAAATCTTCAACTTTTATTTGCATTTTAGCATAAAGTATTGTATAATTATATATTATTAATCAGCAAAGGAGTCCTTTTATGACGCTTGAAATTTTGACGGGATTATATTTTATATTCTTTTTTGTCACAAATTCTATGGTACTTGAAATTTGTTACAAAATCATGGATGAATGTCGTTTCCCAAAATTCACTATTTATATAGCAGCTTTTTTGAATAGCACTGTTTTTACTATTATCGCCTATGGCTTTAACCAACTTCCAACAATTACCTACTTAATGTTGCTCATCGGCGGTATAATTGAGTTTTCTGTACTATTTAAAAATCATTTTTACGGAATACTTATGTGTTCATTTATATCAACTATCTATCTTGTCTGTGTAGAGTCTATTACAATTTCTTCTGGTGCACTTATACTTAATTCTACACTAGGTGACATTACACATAACCACATGCTACTCTTTAGCCATATAGTAATTTCTTGGTTTATTTGCATGGTAATTTCCATTTGTATAAATAAGCTAGTCCCTGCAAAATACATAAAAATTATAAACCAAAATAAGGAGCAAGTTCTATTTGTTTTAGGATTTCTTTTTGCTGCTACCACTTATTTGACTTTAAATTCATTTATTTATGCAAATGCAGATAACTTTGACCCACTTTATCTGCCACTTCATCAAATCATCACTCCTCTTACTTGGCTTGTAGTAATTTCGCTTTCAATAATTTTGCTGATTCGTTTTGATTATTTACACGGTTACAAAGTTAAATCAGATATACTTGAAAAAACTTTGGAAGCACAAAAGTCAGAGCTTGATATAACTCGTGATAGGGCCGACCGTGACTCACTTGTTAGCGCTTTTAATAAAGCTGCTACAAAAACTAAGGTCGATGAATACTTAACAGAAAACGCACACAGTGCTTTTTTCATATTAGATGTCGACAACTTTAAATCAATCAATGACAAAAACGGTCACCCTTTCGGCGACAAAGTTTTAGTTTATCTTTATAAAAGAATACTTCATGCCATTAGATCCGATGACCTAGTAGGTCGTATAGGCGGAGATGAATTCGTAATATTTATAAAAGATATTTCGAATTTACACATAGTTAAGTCAAAGGCAAAATCTTTATGTAAATATGTAAATGTTCCTTTTACTGATGAAAATGGTGTCAGCGTTAACATTTCTATCAGTGTTGGAATTTCCATATCACCTGCAAATGGTACAAATTTTGAGGAGCTGTATCACAAGGCAGATATTGCTTTATACACCTCAAAACATAAAGGCAAAAACACCTTTACAATTTATTCAGATGATGAAACTAAAGTTTAAATAACATAAAAAATGAGCCAAGCTGGCTCATTTCAGTATGTCAAAAAATTCCTGCTTTTTTGCACACACTGGCAGACTGTCCAAAAATCTGCAAGACAAGGAACAAATTTTTGCAAATAACTGAGCAATACGAGGGTATGTGAGGGAAATTTGCAAGTGCTTGTGACGCAGGAAGCAAAAAACGAGCCAGCTGGCTCGTTTTTATTGCGTTTGTGGTTTTTAGGGCAGTCTGTGCAGCCGTTTAAATACGGCTGCACTTTTTTTATACATTCTTGAGATATTTCTTAAACTGCGGTAACATACCTATTCTATCTGGTACATGTGGTGGCAACTGCAAAATATCATGCCCTGGCAAATTATTACCCTCAATTAAAACAGGTCCTGTAGGCGTTACAGCAACATCCCAACCAACATACCCTATTTGTGGCAAAATCTCTCCCGCCTCTTTTATAAGCGCTAAAGACTCTTTCCACATAGGAATTTTTGCACCTTTTATTGGATAGCCTGTATTTGGGTGATTTTCATAGGTAATTCTATCTTTATCATATGCAACATGGGTTATAATTCCTGTATCGACATCAATTGGTGCGCACATTCCGCCTGCGTTGATATTATCAACAGGCCT
>CAYJJB010000047.1:5934-14503 GCA_964370405.1 uncultured Eubacteriales bacterium
TTCCTATTCTTATAAATGCATATACGACATTTGTTTGACTATTACTATATACAGTTACAACTCTTAATGTATTTACAGATTTCGGATTTATTTTATTTATGTCCTCATGCTGTTTTACAACCTCTTCTACTAGCATTAACGGCTTTTTTATTATATAGTCATACATTTCATCAAGAGTTGCAAAGTCAGCTATTTTAAGCTTTTCAACTCCCACACCGCACTGCTCATTTGTAGGCTTTATTATTACATCTTCCCTATCTTTCATAAAGTGCACAAAATCTTCTTTTGTAGCGCTTGGCATATATAGCCAGGGTCTACCTATAAACTTCTCATATTTTTCATAAAATTCGTTTTTATTATTATATACATGAGAGAATTCAGGGTTATTAAGTGTTCTTGCAATTGTGTTATTTATTCCCCTTGTCACATATGTTGCTCGTTGTGCCTTAGTAAGCAAATAAAACTCACAAAGAAGATAATCTTTATACCCTGCGCCATATTTCAATCCACAATTAATTATATCAAAGAACAAGAAAATACGGTTTTTACCGCAAATTTCATGTACTGTACCAACTGTTTTAAATAAACTTTTATAATCCATATGAATTATACAGCTTATTAAATATTTAATTTTCCTAAACATGTAGCACCTCTTAAATTTATACTTACTCTATAGTATACCACCAAAACGCATATATTTCAACATGAGATAAAGTCATATATTTGCATTTTTGCTATGCTTTTTATAAAAAATCCATGCAGTAACACCTGCCAATGCAAAACTAAGCGCAACTAGCACAAACGGAAACATTGCACCAAAACTATAAAGCGCCCCTGATGCAAACGAACCTATAATGCCACCAAAAGACTTCATTGCATTATAAAAACCCATTACAAGATTGCTGTCGTGACCCTTTGCTTCATTTGCCAAAATATCTTGAAGCACTGGTAAACTTATTGCATTGAAAGCAAACAAAATAACACTGAATATGATAAAGCTTATCATCTGTGGGAATAAAATTGCAAGTGTCATATTTAAAAAGCATACAAAGAAAATTACAATGTTCATTTTACGCACATTGGTTTTTTTTAGTATCCACATGCAAATTGTGCTATTTGCAATTAATGTAACAACACCTATAACACCTTTTATAATTCCGTTGTAGCTTGACGGAAACAAAAACACATCTCTCACATAATAGTTAAAACTTTGGTCAAAACCTATTGCTGATATATTTTGGAAAATGCACATTAAAAAAAGTAGAACTAAACTAAAATTAAGTATAGGTTTAATTCCGATAAATGAGGACAGCGGATTTGCCTCTTTTATCAATACTTTCACTTTTAGTTTTGATTTATCCATTGTTGCATCACTATCGCAAACTATAAAAAACAGCACACCACAAATAATTAGCAAAACACCTTGAACCCACACAGAGAGGTATGGATTTACAGCGCCTATCATACCTCCTATAAAATACCCAAAAGCTGCTGATACAGCTTGCAATGTAGCCGTTGTGGTAAGATTTGCGCTCCTTTGACTATCATTTTCAGATTTATTTATAACATAAGTTAAAAGGCTTACAAACGCACCACCTGTAAAGGCACCTGCAAACATACGCACTAAAATAAAGTGCCATTCCTGTGTGGAAAGGGCAAATAATATTTGCCCTACTCCATAACCTACGCCACATATCAAAAGAGTAGTTTTGCTTGATATATAAGAGTTAATTTTACCCCAAAACGGAGACAGTGCAAAATTGACCAGCAACATTGCCGCCAAGGCATATCCGAACATATAATCGCCTAAACCCAAATTTGTAAAAATGGTGGGCGTTACTGGGTGGGTAAAGTTTGCAGCCATATTAAAAACCGCACTCACTATAAAAAACAGTAAGATTTTATTTTTACTTCTAATTTTCATCCCTCTTTCAAATACTTACCAAATTAAAGATATTTTTCAAACCACTGGCAAATCTCTTTTAGTCTATCTATGCGATTATGCGGTTTACCAGCACGTGAAAGCTCATGATTTTCACCGTGGAAAAGTGCAACTTTTGATGGTATCCCACGACTTCTAAGCGATACAAACATCTGTAGCGGTTCACTTAGCCAACAACGATAGTCCATGTCTGACTGAATAAATAGAGTTGGTGTGTTTGCATTTTTTACGTATTTAAGCGGAGAATGATACCACATTTTATCGTAGTTCTCCCAAGGTGTCGCCCCTGTTTGACTTAAATTATGGTAATATCCTATATCTGTTGTAAGGCATTTTGATATATAGTTTGAAATAGAGCGCTGTGATACAGCCGCTTTAAATCTGTCTGTGTGGCCTATCATCCAGTTACACATAAATCCTGCATAGCTTCCGCCACAAATGCCAAGCCTCCCATCATCTATGCACTCATATCGCTTTAAAACCTCATCGGTAAACTCCATAAAGTCATCATAATCAATTTCACCTAGTTTTCCTGCTAAGGTTGAAAATTCATCGCCCCTACCAGCAGAGCCTCTAGGATTTGTGTAAAATACAAAGTATCCCATATTTGCCATACACTGCATTTCATGATGATAAAGCGCACCCCACGACACTTTAGGGCCTCCACGCATTGAAAGAATTCCAGGATATTTTTGGTCGTTTTTAAGGTCTTTAGGTTTTATGACCCAGCCCTCAAGCTCGTGTCCATCTTTTGCAGTAAAGACAAATCTTTCAGGCTTTAAAACTGTATGAGTATTGTAGTATTCATCATTAAAGCTTGTAATTTTCTTTTCATTTCCGTCACTTAAATCTATAGCATAAATTTCAGGTAAATCATAATTTCTAAACGCAACGCAGAAAGCCTTGCCATTTGCTATGTCAAAGCCACTTATGCCGCCCTCACGCTGATTTACAAATGAAAGCTCTAATTTATCATTTAAAACTGACAGATAAGAATTTCCCCAAGATGTAAACAGGCAGTAGATTTTATCCCCCACTATTTTAAGTGACTTTCCACCACCAAAGCCTATATCACTTCCGACACCGCTTCCTATAGCTCCATCTAAGTTAGATACCTCTACAAGTTCATTATTTTCATTAAGTTCATAAATTTCAGGGTCTTGTGAGGAATTGTTTTTCTTGTCTGATCCCTCTATGATTATCTTGCCACTGAAATACAGTGCATTATAAATTGATAAAAGCTCTGGTTTTAGCACTTCTTTTGTGCTTTCACCCTCTATGTCATATTCATAAACGCCTGCTAAAGTACTCATTTTATCTTCAAATACAGGTCCCCAGAAAAGCATTTTAGTTTTATCGTCAGAAATTGTAGTTCCCTGCACATTCATAAAGTCATCTGATATTTTTTTCACTTCATTTTTTGACACATTGTAGATGTATGCTGTATTTCTTATTTTATTTTTTACACCTTGTCCGTTAAACCAAAATGGAATTTCATCAAATATGTCAAAGTCCATACCTTTTTCTGCCCTGTCATCTTCTTTTTCCTCTTTGTTCATATCCGTTTGCGATGTTACAAGATATTTGTCACCATCAATTTTTTTAATCACTCCAACTTTTAGTGGTACTGTAAAGCACTCTTCTGCCTCGCCACCGTTTACGCTAATCTTATAAAACGTAGTGTTTTCATCTTTATTTTTTGACGGTTTAGTAAAAAGTATATTTTCGTTATCAAGCCAAATGGCAGAGCGCTCTTCTCCACCGCCTGTAAGAGGTTTAAAACTTTCGGTTTTTGTGTCCATTATATAAATTCTTGATATGTATTTGTTGTACTCTTCACTCGCATTTGTCAGTGTAAAAATCACCTTAGTGCCACTAGCATTTGCATTTATGTCTGATGGGAAATTATATTTATATAAATCTTTTATTACTATTTTTTCCATTATTTCACCCCTATTATTTCAAATATTTATTCATCCAGCTTACTATCTCTTCCATTCTCTTTACACGATTTCTCGGTTTGCCATTTCGTGAAAGGTTATGGTTATCGCCTTTTAATAGGCATAGTCTTGCAGGTACATCGTGCATTTTAAGTGCTGTAAACATTTGTAGCGCCTCTGCCATATGGCATCTATAGTCTTCATCAGAGTGAATAAACAGCGTTGGAGTTTTCACCTTGTCTGCATACTTAAGAGGTGACTGTGCCCACTGTTTTTGTGAATCATCCATGTGTGACGCACCTACTTGGTCTGGTGCAAAGAAATATCCAATATCAGTTGTTCCCTCAAAAGAAGCCCAGTTTGAAATACATCTTTGAGCGCAGGCACATTTAAACCTGTCTGTATGTCCGATTATCCAGTTTGTCATAAATCCGCCATAGCTTCCGCCTGTAACACCCACTCTGTTTTTGTCTATATCCTCATAAGTATAAAGTGCCTTATCGCAAAACGCCATAATATCATCATAGTCTATGCTTCCATACTTTGCCCTTATATCGGCAAATTCATCCCCTCTGCCATCGCTTCCTCTAGGGTTGCAGTAAATAACAAAATAGCCTTCATTTGCCCACATTTGCATTTCATGATGGAAGATGTTTGAGAACACAGTTTTAGGTCCTCCGTGGATATGTAAAATTGCAGGATAGCTGTTTCCTTTAACATAATCTTTTGGTTTTAAGACATAACCATAAATTTCAAGACTGCCATTTTGTGCTGTAAGTGCTTCAGGTTTTGATACACTGTACTCACTTTCTACAAAACTGTTAAAACTTGTAAGTTTTTTCTCTTCCCCATCTTCTAGTATATAAAGTTCATTTAATGTACTTTCCTCTTGCGCTACCATAAACACTTTATCATCAAAAATGTCAAAGCTCTGCACATCGTCTAAACTTGTCAGTCTTTCTATTTCGCCCGTGCTTAAGTCTATACTATTTAAAGAGGAATTGTTTTTAACTGTTGTAAGATAATAATACATATTATCAATAAGCATTGTTGCCTTGCCACCACCATATAAGGCATCACTGTTTACACTGTTACTTCCTACAGGTGACACACCGTGCTGTGCAACAAGTTCAAAGCTTAAAGTATTTAAATCCAAAACATAAACATCTGCGTTTTGGTTCATTCCAAACTCATTTCCCTTTGTCATGCATAAAACTGCTTTATCTTTTCCTACTGAAAAATGTCTTATTGCATATACATTTGGTTCTATCACACATTTTGTTTCTTTGGTTTTAATATCATAAATATACAAACTTTCTTTTATTGGCATGATGTCATCATACTGGGCACCTGCATAAAGTATTTTCCCATCTGTCACATCATATTGTGAAACGTTAAAAAGCTCTGGTGTTATCGCTTCATAATTTTTTTCTTTTCTGTCATAAATATAAATTCTGTTTCTTTTTCGGCTAACAACACCTTGTCCGTTGCCCCAAAATGGCACTTCCTCAAATACTGTATAACCACGCTCTTTATATTCTTTTAAAATCTCTTTGCGCTCTAAATCTGTTTTGCCAACTAAACTTGGACGGTTAATATCGTATACCGCCGAAGTGACAAACTGATTATTTCCTATATCGCTAAGTTTTCCTGATAAAAGCTCTATTTTTTCAAAAAGCTGAGCCTCGCCACCTGTGATGTCTATCGAGTAATAACAAGTAATTTCCTCGCCATTTTTAACTTTCTCTTTAATTTTCTCATCTCTTGAGGATGAGAAAATAAGTGTGCTATCATTAAGCCAAAAAAGATTTGCCACACTGCCTTTTGCTGTAAGTTTTCTTGTGGTCTTACTATTATTATCAAGTAAAAAAACAGCTGCAGGATAATTATTTTCCTTAACATCCGCCTGGCTTACAACAAAGGCTGTGTACTTGCCGTCTGGAGAAATAGTTGGTGCACTTAAAAATTTATATTCAAGTAAGGTTTGGATTTCGATTTTTTTCATAAACATACCTCTTTTCTACATAATTATTAATATTATAGTCTACACAAGTATAATAGTCAATTTAATTTAGTGATTTAACGTAAAAAAAGACTACACACTATTTAGCATGTAGTCTTAAATTTATTATAAGCTATAAATTTCTGTATATTTCTGTGTTAGATAATCCACATAGAAATTCGGGTCAAACTCTTTGCCACAGCATACATTTATTACTTCTTTCGGTGTTAAAAGCGAGCCATATTTGTACACGTGCTCTGTAAGCCAGTCAACTATTGGTTGAAGATTTCCTTTTGAAATTAAAGCACTAACTTCTATATCTTTCTCCATTGATTTTGCAATTTGCGCAGCATATGCACTTCCTATAGAATAGCTTGGGAAGTAACCGAACATACCCATAGACCAGTGTACATCTTGTAAAATGCCTTTTACATCACTCGGCACGTCCACTCCTAGATATTCTTTATAAAGCTTGTTCCACTGTGATGGAAGCTCATCTATTCCTATTTGACCAGAAATTATAAGTTTTTCTATTTCATATCTTATCATGATGTGCATAGAGTAAGTAAGCTCATCTGCCTCTATTCTTATAAGACTTGCCTCTGCTTTATTTACAGCCTTATAAAATTCTTGTGCAGTAACATCTGCTAACTGCTCTGGGAAAACTTCTTTAAGCTTTGGGAATACAAGCTCGCAAAACTCTAATGAACGCCCTACAATATTCTCCCAAAATCTTGATTGAGATTCATGTATGCCCATGCTTGTTCCACTTGCAAGTACAGTGCCATAAAGCTCATCTGCTGTGTTAAGCTCATACATGCCATGACCACCTTCATGAATTACGCTAAAGAAGCTACTAGCTATATTCTCTTCATAAAAATGAGTGGTTATACGAACGTCTTTATTTGAAAAATTTGTTGAGAAAGGATGCTCTGTCTCACCTAAAGAGCAGTGGTTTTTATCAAGGCATAATACATCCATAAGATAGTCTGCAATAATTTTTTGTCCCTCTATAGGATAGTGCCTTTTCAAAAAGTCAACTCTTAAAGGCTCTTTTTGAGAAATTTTTGCTATAAGCGGAACTAAATCTGTTCTTATTTTCGCAAAATATGCATCTAAAACATCTGTAGTAATTCCACGCTCGTAATCATCAAGCATGGTATTATATAAGTTCTCTTCTTCTGGTTTAACATACTTTGCAAACTTTACATTAAAATTAATCATTTTTTCAAGATGAGGTTTAAAAATTTGGTAGTCATTTTTTGCTTTTGCCTCTTGCCAAGCCATGCCTGCTGCATTTCTTGCAACTTGATACTCAACATACTCTTCCATAGGAATTTTTTCTGTTTTTTCAAGATTTCTTATAACTTCTTCAACTTCTTTTTTAGTATTGCTATCAAGCTTTTCTATATCGTTTTTTAGCGCTACTAAAGCATCTTTTAAGTCTTTTGATACTTCTAACTTGTAGCTTTCTTCTGATAAAACAGCTAAGGTTTTACCCAAATTTTCAGCTGCACCCTTTGGCATAGAAGTTTCACTGTCATACACAAGCATACCTGTAGCATGATTGTATGCGTGAATTTTTGATTGAATTTCCCTAAATGTTTTTAATGCGTCCATAAAATCCTCCATTTTGATTAATTTAATTTATTGTCAAATTCACTGACATCCACAGGTCTTGAAAAATAATATCCCTGTGCAGTATCACAACCAATACTCTTTAAAAACTCTACCTGTTCCTTAGTTTCAACGCCCTCAGCAACAGATTTCATTCCTAAGCTATTTATCATTTTAACTATACTTGTAATAATAATTTTTCTCTTATCATTATCAGTTAAAAACGCCATCAAACTCTTATCAAGTTTAATAATATCAAAATTAATTTTCTGTATAGTTTCAAAAGATGAATATCCCGTTCCAAAGTCATCCATAGAAAGCTTAAATCCTTTTTTATGAAGCTCTCTTTCAAACTCTACAACTCTGCTTTCCCTATCAAGAGATACGCTCTCTGTAAGTTCTATTTCAATCAATTCTCTTGGAACATTCATATCGTCGGTAATTTCAATTATTTTTTTAGTCATATCCACATCATTTAAATGAAGTCTTGAGAAATTGACCGAAATAGGTACTACTTTTTTGCGTTTTCTTATTCTTTCTTTTAAATACTCACAAACTTTTTTAAGCATGTAAAAATCTAAATCCACAATAAAACCATTGCTCTCAAAAATAGGTATAAACTCATCAGGATAAATAAAAGTTCCATCAGCTTGTTGCCACCTTACAAGTGCCTCTGCACCTATAATCTCTCCTGTTTCAAGCGATGCCTTACCTTGTAAATACAGCTTAAACTCTTTATTTATAAGCGCCATATTCATCTTATTTGTTATTTCTGTTGCCCTTATAACATTTTTAGTAAAGTTATCATTATAATCAACTATACAAGAACCTGCTTTTTCCTTAGCAAAATAGTGCGCCATGGTTACATTATTCACTATTTCATCAACTTCATTTTTATTATTAGGTATAGAATATCTTCCATATCTAAATTGGAAATCGTGTTGATCTAGTGAATTTAAACTACTTGCAAACAGTGCTTCATAATATTTACTGGTTTTTTCCAAATGTTCAAAAACATCATATGTTGCAAATAGTAAAAATTCGTCCGCACCAACTCTTGCTTGTATA
>CAYJJB010000048.1:0-14330 GCA_964370405.1 uncultured Eubacteriales bacterium
TTCCGTGTTTTTTTGCAAATGCTTCGGCTTCTTTATTGTCTTTATCACTTGTGAAAAAGTTAAAAGTTTCCATTGCATCTAAGCAGTCTATTTGGGGCAGTACATTTGGGTTTATGTACCCTGCTTTTCTAAAAGGATGTGCTTGAGAGATAAATCCGCCAACGCTGTGCACTAAATCGCTATACTCTTTAAGTGAGAGTAGGTGAATATTTTCGTGCTCTTTTAAAAACTGTGGAGTTATGCCATAGGTAAGCACTTCTTTGCCATCTCCGTAATAGTGCTCTATGCCAAAAAATACAGAAAAACCCTCTGGGGCGGCATTTTTTGCTCTTAAATAAGAATTTTCATAATATTCAATTTTTTCGTGCCAAGAAATATTCCTTGGCACGCAGTGGTTTCCCATTAAGAAATGATTTGTTAAAACCATACCGCTATATCCTTTTTTTACATAGGCATTAACCATTTCTTCAGGTGTGTTTTCAGCGCAGGCGCTACAAGTTTTGTCATGACAATGCAGTTCATATTTATAGTACATATTTAGTCCTTTAATTTCCTTTTATTTCCGTCTTCATCAACCACATAGGTATTGTCAAGTTGATCTCTTAAATTTCCTGTAAGCTCTAAAATATATTCACGTCTTAAAGCTTTTCTCTCTTCAAACTCCTCTGCTGTGAGTTCTCTGGTTTTTGATTCTTTTGCAAAATAATTTATTCTGTCAAGTTTACTTTTTTCCATATCTTTAAATTAATTCCTTTCAAATTAAACTATCAAAATAGTGTAGCATAGTTGCGCTTTTTTTAAGGTCGTTTACAAAATCTCCCTTACTAAAGTCTTGGTCAATTACTGTGGACATATGCGGTTTAACAAATGTTAAAATTTCTCTGGTATTTATACAGCCTTCACCAAGCACCGCAAAAATATCGGTACCACTTTTATGTTTAAAATCAGGTGCTAAATCTTTAAAATGCACACCTCTTATTTTATCAGACATATAATAAATAAATTTTTGTGGGTGAATTCCACCGTATAAAAGCCAACCTGTATCAGGCTGTGCATATACATTTTCACAATTTTCAAGAAGCCACAGGTAAAGACTTTTTCCATCTTCTGTCTTTTGCAGGCTGTCCTCTCCTAAATTATGTAGCCAAAGTTCAATTTTGTGATGGCCAAGTTCAATTGCAAAATCATTAAGCTCTTTTGCAAATGCTTCCTTGTCGCAAAAAGCTGACTTTGCCACGTTAAATACATAAGAAGTAATGTTAGCACTCTTTGCAGTTTTTATCATACTTTCTTTGCATGTTGCTAAATCAGAATAAAAACAATGCGCACTTGTTAAGTACATTCCCATGTCTTTTAGCATTTTTGAAAAGCCCTCAACCTCATGCGGCAGCCAAAGTAAATCTGGCAGGCTTGCAAAAAATTCATTACCTTCCTTAAGTGCGTTTTCTCTAAACGTTTCAGGGTCATCAAAAAGTATGCAAGGCTCAATTTGCAAAATTCCTGCCTCTTTCATGCTTTCAAAGAAAGCTTTTGGGTCTTTTCTAAATTCTTTTGAACAACCAAAAATTTGTACACCTATTATCATTTTAGTTTATCTCCCTTTTTTAATTCTTTCCAAACGGCAAATTCTGCACCTAAAAACAATATATAAATACAAAAATAAAGCCAAAGCATCAGTACAATTAAAGAGGCAAGTGCGCCGTAAATTACTGAATAGTCCACAAAATTTTCAACCACAAAGCCAAATATTACTGAAAAAAGTGCCCAGCCTGTAGCTGCCAAAAATGCACCTAAAAAGCAGTTTTTAGTACTGATTGTAGATTTTTGCGGAATTAATTTATAAAAAGACGTAAAGAGTATAGTTAAAATTAATATTCCCAAAATCCATTTAAAGCTTAATAGGCTAAAAGATATTTGTATATTTAGTGCTAAAAATAAATTTTCATATACGGCATTGCCAATGAGTAAAAGTATTACTGTTGCAATTAAAGCACCAACAAATACAACTGTGTATCCCATTGCGGCAATTCTTAAATGTATAAAATTTCGTTTTTCATCTACATTAAACACAGCGTTCATTCCCTTAATTAATGTAAGCATTGCCCGTGAGGCAGACCACACACAAGTAAGCGCAGACACTGAAATAAGTGCAATTGGCTCAAAGTTTATATCAAGTAAATTTTCAATAATTTTTGATACATCTGCAGGAAGCAAGTCCACAAAGGACAAAAGAAGTGATGTGTCACTTATATTTATCGTGTGTAAAAGAGAAAGAAAAAATAAAATAAATGGTATAAATGAAATTATTAAAAAGTAAGAAACCTGTGCCGCAAATGCGTCTAAGCTGTCTTTTTCGGCTTTGTTTAAAAACCAATCGAAATGAAAAAGTAATTTTTTCTTCAAAATTATATCCTCGTACTACATTTGTTTAAAAAATTCTTTATTTTGTACTGCGTAAATAAGTCCTGAGTAAATTGAGGTGAAAACGCTTATTAGCATAAATGCTTCACCTATAATGTAAAAAGTAAATTCATATTCTGTAAATGAAGGTAAAATATTTAAGGACATCAGCTGTTTTACGTAAGATAAAGCAATAATTACAATAATTGCAATAATTTGTGTAACTGTTTTAAGCTTGCCCCAAATATTTGCAGGTATTACAACACCACTTCCACTTGCAACAAGTCTTATTGAAGTCACGGCAAATTCTCTAAACATAATTAAAATAACAAACCACACATTTGTAAGCCCCAAAGATAAAAAGCAAATCAGTGCTGATATAACCATTATTTTGTCAGCAAGTGGATCCATTATTTTGCCAAAATCTGTAATAAGGTTGTCCCTTCTTGCAATTTTTCCGTCAAGGTAATCTGTGTATGCTGTAATAATAAAAACCAGCAGTGCAAGTAAGAAATTGTGCGGTATTTGCTCAATTACTAAAAGTGCTGAAAATACTGGCACCAAAATAATTCTTAGTACAGTCAGTTTGTTAGGTAAATTCATATGTAACTCCTTAAAATTTTTTCTATCTAATTTTATCATAAATTTGTGTTTTATAAAAGTGTTTATTAAGTTATAAAAAGTAAATTTTTAACTATTAGAGTATTTATGCCTTACAAATTCGACAAAATTTTTAACATCAAGCCATGCTCTGTCATCAATGCACTCTCCAAAAAGTGCAATTTTTATATCATCATCGCTAATATGTCGGTGTTCTTCATGTATTCCACTTACAAGATAATCTGTAGAAACGTTGAAAAAATTAGCAATTTTTTGCAAAGTTTCAATGGAAAGAGAGTCTATCCGTCCGTTTTTTAGGTCAGTCAAGCTCCCTCGTGGAGCACCGCTGTTTTTGCACATATTAGTTATATTTATACCTTTTTCTTTGCACAAATTAGCAATTGTTTCATATGTTTTCGACATAAAACTCCCTCCTTTTGGTAAATTTTACACAAAATTACGTAAAAACGTAAAATTATATTGACAATTACGAAACATAGTATTAAAATATAGACATAGTTACGTATTTACGTAATCTTCGCTTTAATATTATTACTTGAGAAAAAAAAAGTCAAGTAATGGTGAAATTTGGTCGCATTTCCGTTAGAGAAAATTAAAATTAAATAAGGGGGATAAATTGATGGCAAAAAACACGGATCTAACACAGTGCCCATTGCCGACAAAATGCATTTATGATGATTACTTAAGGACCGGCGTACACTACTGTTCAAAAGGAAAATGCATACATAAAAGACTACTCAGAACACAAATTGCAAGACAAATTCACCAATTAGTAAGCACAAAAAATATTAGTGCTACACAAAGCGTTAGGCTAAAAGAATTAAAAGAAAAATATGCTAAAACGCTTAAATCAGAGGGTGAAAGGGAGGATACAAATGCTTTTAAATATCAGTAAACTACTTCTTTTCGGCAAAAAAAGGAGGAGAACTGATGGAATTTTCTAATTTTCCGGGGCTTGCCCAATTTTGGCGGGAGGTGCACTTGCGCCTTGCTAAAAAACAGGATATCGTAGAAGGTTTAGGGCTTTCAAAAAATAATTTTGATGATGAAGAAAAATTAAAGGTGGAAAACACTTATAATGAGCTTCAAAATATTAAGAAAAATTACATTAAGAAGCGGAACTTAAGGCCAATAACTTATGCGGAAATAAACAAAATATGCAACTTTTAAGAGGAGGGATAATGAAGTACTTAGATTTACAAGGTTTGGAAAGTTTTTTTAAAATAATTAAAACAAAAATCCCAACAAAAATAAGCCAGCTTGAAAATGACAGCAGTTTCATATCGTGTGATAAAGCTTATCAAACAGGGCAGTGGACACCAAAGGTTTATTTGGACAATGAAAAGCTTGATGTCGATTATGCGGTTGCAACATATATAAAATTTGATAAAATATGCTGGCTTAGTTTTATTGCAAATATAATTATGAAAAAAGACGGAGAAGGAAATTTGTTAATAAAAGGACTGCCGTTTAGTGCCAAAAAGAGTACGGATACACCATTTGTTTTCACATCAGGCAGCGAGGTGGAAATTTCGAATATGACAAATAAACTGCATTATATTATTTACCCTTCAAAAGACGAAATAAAGGTAAAATCACACAGTGGCGATAAGATATATTTACATAAGGAAGAAACGGTATCGCTATTTGCCTCAGGAATTTATCTAATAGATTAAAGGGGGAAAACATGAATGAAACGGAGCTAATTATAGCGGCATTATCATTTTTGGGCACCTGCGCTGGCTCATTCGGAGGGCTAATTGCGGCAAGCAGACTTACCAATTACCGAATAAAGCAACTAGAGTTAAAGGTAGACAAGCACAATAATTTTGCACTAAGACTGCCGTTTATCGAAGAGCAAATAAAGGTAATAGATAAAAGGATACGCAGTTTAGAAAAAGATGAAAGACAATTTTAAAATAAAATCATAGGTCTGTGGCAATTACTTGTTTTGTCACAGACCTATAGCATTTTTAAAAACCGATTATGTAAAAGAGCGCAAAAATTAAAGATTTGTCTGCGTTTTCTTTAACTAACATGTTAATTAAATTGATAAGTAAATTAAACTCCTCGTCTTTAGATGCTATATTTATATTAGTGCCTTGTAAAGGTGCGTTAAATTGGTTTTGTGAAAATTCAGCGCCAGTCAAATTTTTAATTTCATCTAAATTAATATCTCTAGGGTCGTCTTTAAATTCATAAGGAGGCAGCTTTGCCCTTGAGTACATTTCTCTTGCACGCATAAGGGCGTCACGCCTCATCTTATCAAAGTTCTCAGCCAAATTTTCACCTCCTAACACCTAAGAGAGCGGATAATGTTCCTGTGTCTTTAAGACCCGGAAAAGCCTTCATTGCACGCAAAATTTTAATGCTTTCGTCAACTTTATCTTGTCTGGGTTTAGAAAGAAGTGGTTTAAGCGCCAGTAAAAATTTTGCATTTTGGTCATTTTGCATATTTATATTTTGCGACCTTACAGCAGGTGAATTTAAAATGGTGTTAATATTGTCTGCATTTACTTGGGTGTTGCTTTGCGAAATAGATGAAAGCAAGGTGTTTAAAGAGCTCATGTCTGTGGTTGCATTTGTATTTTGCAAATTTGGTTGTGGTGTGCCTGTAAAGCCTTGAAGCAGTGAGCTTATCAGTGCAGGGTTTTGCGCTGCGGCACCGATTAGCGACGATAACACGCCTCCTCCACCTGACCCACCGCCGCCTAAGCCACTAAGAAGTGACCCTAAACCGCCGCCACTACCGCCTCCTCCGCCCAGTGCACCCATTACAGTGTTTAGCATTGAGGGGTTTTGTGCCACGGTATTTATTATAGAGCCAAGGCCACCACCACCGCCCAAGCCTGCGCCACCTAAAAGTGATGAAAGTCCATCTAAATTTAAATTGGAGGGAGCCCCTGTTGCAGTGGGCGCAGGTGCACTTGGAGGCGCAGAATTTAAATTCATGCCATTCATTATATTTTTAATCTGATCCATACTGTTAGGGTCAGACAATATTTCGTTTAGTTTAGCCGTTATATCCTCCACAGAATACCCCCTTTTTTAAGTGAAAAGTTGTTGTGAAATGCTTGCGCATTTTTTTATTGTAATTTGTTATGCGAAAACTAAATCTTTCACTCTTCACTAAATTACTACTTCTTTTCTCCCAAAAGATTAATAAGCTTTTGGGCTTGTGAGCCTGACAAAAGTTTTTGTGCCGCATTTGGGTCGGACAAAACTTTTTGAATTTGCTCACCGTCTTTTGCATTTTGCAAAATACTGCCCATGTCACCACTTTGCGCTGCCCTCATAAGCTCTTCAGGCGTGGTGCCAAGTCTGCTTGCAGTAATTTTTAAAAGATTTTCAAGTTGCTTATTGTTCAAAGTCATCAAATCCCTTATAATATATTTAGACCCTATTACATAGTATGCAAGACATGTTACTTATATGAAAAGAGGCAGTTTATGAGAGTAGTTATAATATCTGATAGTCATGGGAACAAAAGGAATATCAAAAAAATTTTAGAAGAAGAGAAAAACTGTGATGTACTGGTTTTTTGCGGTGACGGCGAGCAAGACATTCCACCTGACTTAAATATAAAAGTAATAAAGGTGAGAGGCAACAACGACTGGGGTTCAAGGCTTGCTTTGGTAGAAACATTTTTTGTGGGAGAAATAAAGTTTATGGTGGCGCATGGTCACACTTTTTATGTTAAAAGAGATTTAGAAGATATTATTTTTACAGCAAAGCAGGCAAAAGCGCAGGTTTTGTGCTTTGGTCATACGCATATACAGTATAAAAACTATGTTGACGAACTACATGTAGTAAATCCAGGTTCTTGCATGGCCTATATAGAATATGCCGCAGTTGATATAAAGGATAAATCCTTGTTAATACATTTGCTAAAACTCTCTTAATTTACAAAGAAATAGTTTGACACAAAGGAAAATTTTTGGTATTTTTAATATATATAAAATAGAAAGGGTGATATCCATGAACAAGTACACAAGATGGCTTTCTAAGGAACTGGAAGATAAAGACTTAATGGACGAATTAGTGTCAGTTGAAGGCAATGATGAGGAAATTAATGACAGGTTTTACAGAGATTTAGATTTTGGCACCGGAGGAATTAGAGGAGTAATAGGTGCTGGAACAAACAGAATAAATATTTATACAATAGGCAAGGCAACACAAGGACTTGCAAATTATTTAAACAGCACTAAAAAAGACGGACAAACTCCCAGTGTTTCCATAGCTTATGACAGTAGAAACAAAGGCGAAATGTTCTCAAAAGAAGCGGCAAGAGTTTTAGTTGCAAACAATATAAAAGTATATTTATATAAAGAATTAATGCCAACTCCTGCACTTTCCTTTGCTGTAAGATATTTAAAAACAGATGCAGGAATTTGTGTGACGGCAAGCCATAACCCTGCAAAATATAGCGGATACAAAGTATATGGAAGCGACGGCTGTCAAGCAACTGAAGAAATGGCAGACGCAGTTATGTCAGAAATTTCAAATACAGACATTTTTGACGATGTAAAAAGAGTGAGCTTTGAAAAAGCACTTAGCGACAAAATGGTAGAGTATATTGATGAAGATACTATAGCAGCTTTCTTAAACGCAGTTTGTGGTGAGCGTGTGCTTAGTGAATCATGCGATAATTTAAGTGTGGTGTTCACCCCTCTTAACGGAAGTGGCAGACGCTGTGTGCTTGAAATTTTAGATAAAATTGGCGTAAAAGATATAAGCATAGTAAAAGAACAAGAAATGCCTGATGGTAATTTTCCAACTTGCCCATATCCTAACCCTGAATTTAAAGAAGCACTACAAAAAGGTTTAGACCTTTGTGAAAAAGTTAAACCAGACCTTCTTTTAGCAACAGACCCAGACTGTGACCGTGTGGGAATTGCTGTAAAACAAGGTGATGAGTTTAAACTTATGAGCGGTAATGAAGTTGGAATACTTTTACTTGACTTTATTGCTAAAAATAAAAAAGTTGGACAGCGCCGTGTTGCTGTGACAACAGTTGTTTCTACAGACATGGTAGACTGCATAGCAAAAGATTATGACATAGAATTTAGACGAGTTTTAACAGGCTTTAAATACATAGGTGACGTCATTGCAGAGCTTGAAAACGTGGGAGAAGAGTCTGCATATGTTTTAGGTTTTGAAGAGAGCTATGGCTATCTTTCAGGCACATATGTAAGAGATAAAGACGCAGTTAACGGCTCAATGCTAATTTGTGAAATGGCATCACACTATAAAACACAAGGCAAAACACTAATAGATGTAATGACAGAACTTTATGAAAAATATGGCTACTATAAAAATGACTTGCTTAACTTTACCTTTGAGGGTGAAGACGGCATGAATAAAATGGCTGGAATTATGTCAGACTTAAGAAATAACACACCAAAAGAAGTAGCAGGATATAAAGTAGTTGGAAACAGCGACTATTTATTATCTGTTAAAACAGAAGGCGATGTAAAAGAAGAAATTAAGTTGCCAAAATCAAATGTTATGGAATTAAGACTTGAAAACGGTGCAAAATATATAGTGCGCCCATCAGGTACAGAGCCAAAAATTAAAGTATATCTTTCCGTAAAAGGAAAAACAAGCGACGAAAGCGACGAAATTATAGAGAAACTTAAAGAGGCAAAAGTTTTTTAATTCTTAAAAACTCTTTACATTTTACAGCTTTTATGATATTATCTTTAGGCGACCTTAGTCACGGATATAGGACATCACCACCCATACCTGAGGCTTTGGCGAAAATTATATTGCGGAAAACGCAGAAAAGGTGGATTATTATGCTAAAAACAGAAAAAACAGAAATCATGAAAAAATATGCAAGACACGAAGGCGACACAGGTTCTCCTGAAGTTCAAATTGCAGTTTTAACAAAAAGAATCAATGATTTAACAGAGCATTTACGTGCAAACAAAAAAGATCACCACTCACGCCGTGGACTACTTAAAATGGTTGGTCAAAGAAGAAGCCTTCTTAACTACCTAACAAAAATTGATATCACAAGATATCGTTCACTAATTGCAGAGCTTGGTATCCGTAAATAAGACACAAAAAAAAGAGCCGAAAGGCTCTTTTTTCATATTAATAAGTCTTCACTAAAAAAAGGGTCGGTACAAAACCGACCCTTTAATGCTATAAAATTAGTTCCACTCTATGCCGCTAAACTTTTTAAAGTTTTCCATGCTTAACTTAACACTTTCCATAGGTGTAAGTTGTGTAAAGTCTTGCTCTAAGATTATGTACTGAGCACCAATTTCATTTGCTGTGTTAATAATTTCTTGAATTGGCATTATTCCTGTGCCTATTTCACAAAAATCTGCAGGGTTTATGTTTCCAAAAGCTTCTTCACGTGTAATGTACTTGTCAGGATCTAAATCTTCAATTACATTAATTTTTGAAGAAGAAGTTTTTGAGAAATCTTTTTGGTGCACAAGTTTTACACGGCTTCCCATGGTTTTTAGCACTTCAATTGGGTCTGCGCCACCTCTCATAACCCAGAAAGTATCAAGCTCAAAACCAACATACTCAGGGTTTGTGTTTTCCATTATATGATATAAAACGTATTTTCCATCAATTTTTTGGAATTCGTGTGCGTGGTTGTGCACTATAAACATCATACCCTCTTTTGCACATTCTTTACCAACTTTATTATAGTATTCACATCTTTCTAAAAGATGCTCATAGCTTTCATAAAAATCAGCAGATTGACCAATGAAATTGTTTCCGATAGATTTATTAAATGAGATGATATCAGGTAAAGTTTCGTCTGTAATTGGTCTGTAGTGACCACCTATTACCTTTGAGCCAAATGGAGCAAGTGTTGTAAGTAAATCATCAGCTTTTACACCAAATCCAATACCAGGTGTTTCGTCAACCTTTGCGTTAGCAGCCTCTAGGTATTTGTAACCCATGTCTGCAAGAGCTTTAATTGTTGCAATTGGGTCCTCTAGCATATTATCTCTTACTGAATATAATTGAATTCCTACTTTAAGCATTTTAATATTCCCCTTTATATAATTTTTAAACAATTATATCATTAAAATATAATAAATTCAATATTAAAATAACAATATTTTTAATTAAATTGCCCTAAAGTATTGCAATTTTTTCCAAAATTCTTTAAAATTGTAAATAAGGGAATTAGATTAGGAGGGATGAAATGGACACAAGGTTTTCTTATATAAAAAAAGAAAATTTACTCTTATTTTCTGTGTTTGTTACAGTTTTTGCAAGCATGAGCTGTTTTAACGGCTTTATGGTGTCTTACTTAAGGCAATTTGGCTATACTCCGTTTGATGTAAATATATTAAATACCATAATTTGCGTGTGTTCACTTGCACTTAGACCTGCGGTTGGATTTATTACACAAAATTACATACCAATAAAAAAATACATAATTATCACGCTTTTTTTATCGGCTTGCGCTGCTTTTTTGCTTCCCGCAGTTGCACCTCTTGGCAATATATTTTTAGTATATCTTGCGGTAGGCCTTATGTGCGTGCTTTCCTCGCCACTTCCAATTTTGCTTGATGCGTGGTGTGTAAAACTTAAAACTGGCAAAAATTATATTGACTATGGAAAAGTGCGTGCTGGCGGCTCTTTGGGCTTTTCTTTGTGCGCTGTAGTTGCAGGAAATTTAGTAGTTATGCTTAATAATTTTAATATACTCTTTGTGGGCACTGCCGCATTTTCTTTAATATCAATAATAATAGCAGTGTTTATTCCACCACTGCCTTGTATTAAAAATGGAGTAAAAGTTAGCAAGGGCGATGTTTCATATTTTCAGGTAAGTAAAATGTTAATGAAAAATAAAGCGTTTATTGCTTTTCTTTTTAGCAGTATTTTGTTTTATATTTCCTATAGACCATTAATGATTAATTTGCCATATAAAATACTTGAGCTTGGCGGAGATTCATCACAAATTGGTGGTGCAGGCGCAATTTTTATAGTTTGCGAAATTCCTGTTATTTATTTCATGAGAAAAATTTCGGCAAAGCATAAAATAAGTTATTTTTATGTTTTAGCCTGTTTTGCGGTTATTATCAGATGCACAACTTTAATATTTGCGCAAAATATATTTATGATTTTTTTCTCACAAGTGTTTCAGTCTATCGCAAATGTAATTATTTTAAGTGCGCCCATAACTTATATCAGCCGTGCTCTGCCTGACGAAATTCGCACAAAAAGCACCAATATTTATGTGGCAATGACACAAGGCGTTGCCGCTGTGCTCTCCACTATAATCGGTGCTTTTGTAATGCAGTTTGCAAGTTTTACTTACTTATCTTCAATTGCACTTGTGCTTTCAATTTTTTCATGCATGTTTGTTTTAATTCCAATATTTTTTATGAGGGCAAAAAATCCTGAGGGAATTTTTTAGTTACAATATTCCATTATTCTTAACAGCCTATTATATTTTGAGAGCCTCTCGCTTCGGCAAGGGGATCCTGTTTTTATTTGCCCCGAATTAACAGCAACTGCTAAATCGGCAATAAAAGTGTCCTCGGTTTCGCCTGAGCGGTGAGAGATTATACTGCGGTATCCCAAAGTTTTTGCAGTTATTATAGTGTCGAGTGTTTCGCTTACTGTACCTATTTGGTTAGGTTTAATTAGCACTGCATTTCCAGCTGATTTTGATGCACCAAACTCAAGTCTTCCTTTGTTTGTCACAAATAAATCATCTCCCACAATTTGTACTTTCTTTCCAATTTCACTTGTAAGCAGGCTAAATCCGTCAAAATCCTCTTCGCCCAGTGGGTCTTCAATAGAGCATATAGGGTAGCTTGATGCCAAATTTTTAAAGTAGTCTATCATTTGGGTTGTGGTGAAATTTATTTTTCTCTTTGGTAAATAATATCCATCGCCTTTTACCCATTCTGTTGCAGTGGCATCAAGTGCAATTTTTATATAATTTGTGTCATATCCACTGTTTTCTATCGCTTTAATTATAAGCTCAATCGCCTCTTCATCGCTTGATAAATTTGGCGCAAAACCGCCTTCGTCGCCCACAGCAGTCGAAAAGCCCTTGCTTTGCAAAAGCAGTCCTAAGTTGTGATATATTTCACTGCAAGCCCTTAAACCTTCCTTGAAATTTTGAGCTGCAACGGGCATAATCATAAATTCTTGTATATCTATATTATTTGTGGCATGTGCTCCACCGTTTAAAATATTCATCATAGGTATGGGAAGCTTTTGAGAAGACACACCGCCTATATACCTAAAAAGTGGCATTTTGTAGTGTGCGCTAAGTGCTTTTACCACTGCCATTGATACACTTAGCATTGCGTTTGCGCCTAAATTTGTCTTGTTTGGCGTGCCGTCTAGGTCTATCATTGTTTTATCTGCACTTTGCATATTTACACAGTTTAAACTTTTAAGCGCAGGGCAAATTACACTATCAATATTAGCAACTGCGGTAAGCACACCCTTGCCACCATACCTGTTTTTATCGCCGTCACGCTTTTCATGTGCCTCAAACTTTCCTGTAGATGCACCAGAAGGGCAATAACCAACACCAACACTTCCGTCGTTTAAAATAACAGTGGCACTCACTGTTGGGTGACCTCTTGAATCCAAAATTTCAGTGCCAAAAACTTTTTCAACTTTTAACATATTAGTACTCCTATCATTAAATAAATTTTTACAATATATTTTGCTCAAATTTATCTTATATATTGATAAAAAAATTAATTTGTGATAAAGTTAATAAAAATCAAGAGCGGAGTGTATAGTTATGAATCTTTTAAGAATATCGCCTGAGGAAATTGGGTTAAAATCTGCACATATTATTTCATTTTTAGAAAATTTGAATGAGTACGGAATTGAAATGCACAGCATGATGATGTTAAGGCATGGAAAAGTGTTTTATGAGAGTTATTTTGCACCGTATGATAAAGACAGCACGCATATAATGTTTTCTTTCACAAAAAGTTTAACCTCAACTGCCGCAGGTTTTGCAGTGCAAGACGGTCTTTTGGATTTAAATGAAAGACTTGTAGACATTTTTCCTGACAAGCTTCCAGAAAATCCTAGTGAAAATTTGAAAAAAGCTACAGTTTGGCATCTTTTAACCATGACTTGCGGCCATGCAAGCGAAATTCCAAATTACGGAATGGGAAATAAAGACTGGGTGAAAGCTTTTTTAGCACATGAGTTTGCACACGAACCAGGAAAAGTGTATATTTATAATACAGCTGGTACAAATTTAGTGTCAAAAATTATTTCAAAAAAAGTAAAAAAACCTTTATTTTCCTATCTAAACGAAAAATTATTTACTCCGCTCTCCATAGAGGGTTATGAGTGTTATAAACTTGAAGATGGAGTAGACATGGGCGGTTCTGGCAGTAAGTTAAAACCTGAGCACATGGCAAAGTTTATTCAGTTTGTGGCAGATAAAGGTGTGTGGCAAGGGAAAAGGCTCTTAAATGAAGAGTGGTTTGATATGGCTTGCAGTAAGCTTGTGCCAACCACAGGACCACACTCACCACCTGTTATGAGTGAAGACTGGGCGGCAGGATATGGGCTGCAGTTTTGGCAAAATGACTACGAAAATTCTTTTAGAGCAGACGGTGCATTTGGCCAGTATGGTGTGGTTTGCAGGGACAAAGATTTTGTATTTGTATGCACAAGTGCTGCAACAAACATGGACAAAGTTTTAAAATGCTTATTTGAAGATATAGTTAAAAATATTGAAGATATAAGGTGCGAAAATGACGAGCGCAGCATAGCAGTGCTTGAATATCTTACCAAAAATGCATCAGTACCATGTGCATTAAGTGCACGAAATGACGGGGCACAAAAAAGATTTATGAAAAAAAGCTACAGTACCATATCAGATAAAGTCTTGTGTTGGCAAGAAATAATAGGTGGTGCAGGCGTTAGTGGAACATACTCAATGTTTAACATAGCACCAATAAATGCCGAGAGTAAAATGGAGAAAATAAGTTTTGAAATTTCTGAATTTTTAATTAAAATTATAACAAAACTAAGCACACATACTCAGGTTTTTGAGGTAGCCCTCACCAGTAAATTTAATAGATTTTTATTAGACAGAACTATATATGGTGCCGTCGGAAGGTGGATATCTCCTACCGAGTTTGAGTTTGAAACCAGATGTGCAAAAGCGGCAACAGGCACAAGATTTATAATGAAATTTTCCGACACTGGAATGACCCTAATACCAACACCATCTTTCCCAGACAGAGGCGGACTTGCCGATGGCGAAAAAGAGCAAATTGAATTTGTTGTAAGTAGATAAAATGAAAAGGACTGCTGTAAAATACAGCAGTCCT
>CAYJJB010000049.1:0-7336 GCA_964370405.1 uncultured Eubacteriales bacterium
GTAGGAAAATTTGCCTGATATTTTAAAAGTTACGACCCCTTTGGTAAATAGGAATGAAATAGTATTGCCAAAACCGGGTACAGATGCGGTTAACCCTTTCAATATTTCAGACCCAATGAAGGTGGTGCAAACCCATAATCAAAGCGAAATATTAAAACACAATACCAGCAACCACCAAAACAGTGATACACCGGTGGTTTTATTAAACATGCTCAAAGACCCAGCTGTTGCGGTGTCTTATCTTAAAAATATATTTTTGCTTGAAGAAATGTTTAAGTTATTGCCTGCAAATAATAATGCCATGACACCAGAACTTGAGCAAATATTTAAAGATTTACTTATAAATGAAAATCAAATTAAAGATGAGCTTATATCTCAAGAAAAATCTTTTACTATGTTCAGAGGTGACTTCTTTGATTTTTTAAGAAATTTAAGTGATGCATATAAAAACTCACAAGCTACACAGCTACATATTGCAAATTTATTAAAGTCAATTAATAATTTAATGAGCAGAGGCGATATTTTAGATTCGGTGGTAAATTCTATGTTATATTTAAAGCAAAATTTATCATCAAGCCCTGCCATTTCTCAAAAACTTTCAGAGTTAATTGCAAAATTTCAAAATAGTAATCAAACAAGTCTTAATATGGCAAATCTTAAAGAAGAAACTCTTGCTCTAATAAAACAAATTGAGGGAAGTATTCTCTTTTCTTCTAAAACAAGCAAAGTTGTATCAATTATGATGTATAATCTTTCAAGACTTAATGATAATTACACATTTTTTAATGAATCTGTATATAGGCTTCGTCAAACAATTACACCAGCCGAACAAAAAGAACTATTAGAGCTCGTTGCAAAGTTTTCAAACCAATTAAATTCAGGTACTGTGCCTACGTTTTCTGGCGCAGACACGCAAAGTTCTAAAGTGATGGACGCCTTAATTAAAATGGTTTTTAATCAGTCAGAAAAACAAAATGTAGCAGATGGGGCAAAGGTAGATATGATAATTCACAGCCTTTTGTCATCTCCTTGCAATTTCACACCGTTACTGCATTTTGTATTGCCTGTTTTATTTGATAATACAAGAGCTTTTGCAGAAATTTGGATTAATCCTCAAAGTGATGAAAAAGATATGCCTGAGGGCGCAGGAGAAGGCAAGCATTTCCTTCTTGTAATCGACATAGAAACTATGGGTAGATTTGAAGCGGAGATTTTTGTTTACGATAAAACCGTTGATTTTCATCTTTACTGCCCAAGTGGATATGGTACAAAATTTGAAAGCATGATAACTGAGCTTTCAAAAGATTTAGTTGGAATAGACTATAAGCTTGGCAGAACAAAACTTGATAATTTAGAAAGACCACGCTCTTTAATGGAAGTGTTTAAGTCTTTGCCGTATAAAAGGATGGGTGTAGATGTCAAAATTTAAAAAAAGTCCTAAAGACCAAAAAGCGATTGCTTTAAAATATAATGTTGAGCAAGATATGGCACCTGTCGTTATTGCATGCGGTTATGGGGATACTGCTGAGAGGATAATAAATGTTGCAGAACAACGTGGCATACCTGTTTATAGAGATGACAGTGTGGCATCAATGCTATGTATGTTAGATGTTGGAGCAAGTATACCAGAAGATTTATACGAGGTTGTAGCTACAATATATTCTCAAATACTTAAAACTGCAACTAAAATTAAAAATGGAGAAATAAATTAATGAGTCTTCACCTTGATAGAGTAAGAGCACAAAATCAAAAAACAAAAATAGAGGCAAAAAGGCTAAACGGCAGAACTTTTTTTATTTAGCTGCAGCCTTTACTATTGTCACAAACAATTCAAATGAAAGCTCTGAAAATTTCTCTCCTAATACACAAGTAACAACGCCTTGGCGACTTTTGCTTGTAAATGATAAAAATTCATTGCCTGATGATTTTACTGTGGAATTACATAGTTTTGGTGATTATTCTGTCAGCATTAACATCCGTCAAGCGCTAGATAGCATGATAAGTTATGCAAAGGAAGATGGTATAACGCTTGATATAGATAAAGCGTATGAAGAGTATAGTGATTTAGACCCTTATAGCGAACATCCGACAGGCTTATGTGTTGATATTGAACATGAGAATTTTCTGAAACTAAAGAGTATATTTGGCTAAGTGAAAATGCGACAAATTTTGGATTTATTGAAAGATACCCTGAAAATAAGGAAGATATTACAGGCAAGCAGTGGGAAGCCTGGCATTATAGATATATAGGCATTGAAGCAGCTCAAAAAGCAAATGAAGAAAACTATACTTTAGAAGAATTTTTAGATATATATTATTAACTTTATAAAAAATACTATTTACATCAGCATATTTTATTGTATAATAGAAAGTAGTAAATGTTTTGGAGGTAATTATGGACGATATTTTAATTGCTACTGGCAGTGGCGAACTAGGAGTCATGGAATTTAAAGTTAACGGAAAATTTTATGGAATAAATGTCCTAAAATTAAAAGGCATAGTACAACTAGATGAAATAATAGGTATGCCACACAGAAAACCTGAAGTTTTGGGCGTGTCAAATATCAGAAATATTATTACATCTGTTATAGATTTAAGATATGTGCTTGAAAATATAAACTCAGACATTTCTGAAAAACCTCTTGCCTTATTATGCGAATTTAATGGAATTAATATTGCATTTTTAGTCGATAGCGTAGAGGGAATACGTAATCTTAAATGGGAAGACATGGGAAGCGATGGTAATGATGATTTAGAAAAAATTACCACCGGTGGTTTTTTAATTGATGGCAGAATACTTATTATGCTTGATTTTGAAAGCATAGTTATGGAAACAGGTCTTGGCGTTTCTTATCTTTCTGCAGAAAATTATGAACCACACATAGAAGTGTCTAAAGAAAGACATATTTTATTTGCAGAGGACTCTGCACTTATTGCACAAAAAATTAAATCTATACTTACTGCTGCAGGATATCAAAATGTTAAGTATTTTGTAAATGGAAAAGAAGTTTATGAGTATTTATTATCTCTTAAAGAAGAACTTGGTGAGAGTTTTATGCAAATGGCAGACGTGCTAATTAGTGATATAGAAATGCCAATTATGGATGGATATACGCTTACAAAGCTTATAAAGACAGACCCGATACTAAAAAAACTACCTGTTGTTTTCTTTTCATCCCTTGTTAATGATGAGATATCTCACAAGGGTGCATCCATAGGTGTTGATGCACAGGTGTGCAAACCATCTGCTAAGGATTTAGTTGAAGTTGTAGAGAGATTTGTTAAATAATTATATGAAAGTAAAAACCACCCAAAGTTTAATTTGGGTGGTTTCAGACTTGTCGAAAAACCCGCAAACGCAAAAAACGAGCCAGCTTGGCTCGTTTTTTGCTTCCTGCGTCACAAACACTCTAAAATTTCCCTCACATACCCTCGTATTATTCGGTCATTTGTAAGTATTTGTTCCTTGTCTTGCAGATTTTTGGACAGTCTGCCATCGTGCACAAAAAGTGAGACTTTTTTGACACGATGAAACCACCCAAAGTTCAATTTGGGTGGTTTGTTTTTTTATTTTGATTTTTTTCCTAAAATTTCTTTTAATATTTCATCTGTATCATACTTTGAATTTCTATTTACAGTTTTATTTACTGGTTTTTGTGTATTTTGAGGAGCTCTTTTTTGTGGTGCTGTAGGAGCTTTTCTTTGAGTTTGTGCAGCGGAACTTCTTTGCTGTCTTGTAGTAGAAGATGGTTGTTGTGCACGTTGAGTCTTTTGAGGGGCACGTCTTGCAGGGTTGGGAGAAATGTTATCGTAGTTAAAACTGTCATTATAAGCAGTTTTTGAAGCAGGTTTAGCAGGTTTTTTTGACGCCTCAGCTCTGTTTCTCATCTCAGCTCTTTCAACTTCTTCATACGCTACAGCTTCAGGAGTTTTCTTTTTATTTCTTCCAGCAATACTCCACCATATTACAGAAATAATTCCTATTGCGCCAAGTCCTATACAAGAGTATCCAAGTAGGTTAATAGTTTCGTTCACGCTGCCACGCTCTTTATTTGCACTAACTGTTTCAATTATTTCAACCGCAGAACTTTCGCCTTCTTGTGCTTGTTCATCAACTGTGGCATCTGTTTGAACCTCAGAATTATCAGTGTAGTCAGATTCTACTGCTTCATCACTTTCTTGTGTGTCATTTGTATTATAATCTTCTTCAGTTGTTTGTGCTTGATTGTTATCTTGAGTTTGATTATCTTCATAACTGTTATAACTATCTTCACTACTTGAGTTATAATTATCCGTGCTTTGAGATGAATTTTCAGTGTAGTCCTCTTCATCATGAATTGTCGGCTCTTCACCTTCATGAGTTGTGATTTGGGCCGATACAGAAAACGTAGTGAAACTAATCATTAAAATCAAACAAAATAAATATGAAACAATCTTTTTATTATTAATCATTGTTGTACTCCTAAAAAAATAAATATTGCTAAGTAAAAAAAACTAACGCAACTATTGTACCACAATATAAAGATAACATCAAGAATATTTTATCAAATTATACGATGTTTTGATAAAATTTGTCACGTCCTAAATTTTGCAAATATTCAAGCTTTCTTTTTTCAAAAAAATCTTGTGCACTCCCTCTTTCAAAAAACCAAAGACAATCTATTAAAACAGCTAAACATAGCACATCATATAGATGCATTAAATCAAGCTTAGGTAATGGATTTATTTTTAAATATTTTCGAAGTACTTCTCTTGATTTTTCAAAGTCAAATACTTCGTCTGATTTTGAAAAATTTTCATAATTATGCCAATCAAACCCATTTTTCCCAAAAGGATCCATCATGGAAACTAAGTCAAAACAGGCATATGTATAGTTTGCATCGTCAAAATCAATCAATCCCATAATTTCATTATTTTTATAAAGTATATTTGTAAAATGAAAATCACCATGACATATAGCTTTAGTCATCTCATCTGGTAGTTGCAGATTGCTTAGTTGTAATAAATACCATGAAAGTTTATCCTCTGCATTTTTTGTCCCAATATCTCTAGCTGCTTTTCTTGCATATTCTTCACAAAATTTAGGATTGTAATTCATCCTGTATTTTTCATACTCACTCCTAACATCCTTTGCTGCAATATTAAATTTTGCCACTGTTTCAATTAATTGTGTTTTATGATACATGGAAGGGTTTTCAATATGCTCGCCTTCAATAAACTCGAATAATACATAATTTTTGTTCATCACACTTCCAATTATATCACCACTGATTTGTGAAAAGGGGAGAGGGCAGTTAAATCCATTTGTATTAATTTTTTTAAGTATATCAACTTCATATGAAATAGAATTATATTCACGGTTTTCATATATTCTTAAAATAGCACAAGACTTATCGCAAATTAATTTATAATTTGTTTGCACACTACCCTGAGATATTTCTTCTAAAGATATAAGTTTTCCAAGATTATAATTTTTTAATATATTTTCAGCGCATTCAAGAGTTATTTTCGTTTTAACCATTTTTGTCCTACTTTCAAAGAAATAAGGACTAAGTTTTATTAACATTTCATCAACAAAACTTGTCCCTATATATTTATTTATCAGTAATATGTATTTGAGTGAAACTATTTATATATGCCGTATTACTAAAATGTCTTCCGTCAAATGCCTTTATTTTATAATAAGAACCACTAGCACTATTTATATCAGTATAACTTACAGCATCACCAGGAAGTTCTGTTAAAAGCACAAAATTTCCAAATGGGGTAAGGCTTTTATAAATGAAATAAGATGATATATCTTCATCAAAATCCCAAGAAATTACCGCTTTACCACAATCTTCTCTTAAAAAACTAACATTTGATGGAGTAGAAAGTTCTACCTTAACTTCTAAATTTTCTGTTTCATCATAATATGTGGTATAATCATCCCTAATTTTTGTTATCCCTATTTTATAATAATATTTATCACCTGCAGAAACATCTTCATCTAAATATGAAGAAATGCTATTATCATATGTAGTAAATATAGGTGTGAAATTTTCATCAGGTGATGATGACCTGTAAAGTGTAAAAGAGTTAACGTCAGGGCTTGACCTCCATCTTAAACCAACACCATTATCCGTGCGAGATACAGTCCATAAAGGTTTTGCGGTCTCGTTTTCATTTTTAATATCTTCCACATACGATAAGACAGTGTCTGGAGCTCTGTAGCCATTTAAGACGTATCTAATTTTAAATTGTTGGTCAATAATTACTGAAAGCGGATATGTAATTAAATTTTCACTAATTTCAGTTTTATCAGCAAATTTCTTAGCTAAATCTTTATCAACTTGAGTAAAAGTAACATTTTCATTTTCGTATAATGATGTAAATGCTTCATACGCCTCCTGCTGTGCACTTGAAATATCAACAGCTATAATCTCAACATCGTCATCTTCACTTAAACCACTGTTGACTATATCATCAAGCATAAAGAAACCATCATCAGAAGTTATGCTAAAAAATAATACAAGGTAGATAGGACCATCTTCTTCAATATAATCAGTTAAAAAGTCTGTTTTTATGTCATTTTCTAAATTGGTTTCAATATCGCTAGACGAAGCTGCAACAAAAGAAAAAATTAAAATAAAAGATAGCAAAAAAACTGTAGCTATTTTCGTTACAAAACGCATAAAAAACACCTTTCTATATATTTAATACAATTTACCTTTGAAATTATATCATGAAAAAAGTATATTTTCAAGTTAAAAATGAAACAAATTTATATTTAAAAAAATAATCAAATTAAATAAAAAAATCAAAATATTATGTAATCGATTTGATAATATTGATATTTATATTTAAATGTTTTATTTGACTTTTACCATAGGCTGTATTACAATGTTCTTTAGTTTAAAATTTATTGTGAGGAGTATTATGCTATGGCAGGAAAAAGATATAGTAATTCAAAAAATGCTACGGAAAAAACGCCTAAAACTATAACAAATACCAGATTTTCAAACAATAGAGCAAATTCAACAAAAATTGACGATTTCTACTTTAATGATGATATACTTTCTGATGACGAAAAACCGAATAAAAGCGTAAAAAAAATTATTTGGTGGATAGCTTTAGTAGTTTTTGTTTTGGCTTTTGCTATTTCTGCATACTTTATTATAAGTGAAATGCTCTCAAATAAAGAAAGTGCTGATAAATTTGAAAATCTTTCTGATATGGTGGTTGAAACACCTGAAATTGATGCAGATATTTTAGATGATGCTGAAATAAAAACAATTACTCCATCAGAAAAATATGAAAGCTTAATTCAAATGAACTCTGATTTTGTTGCATGGAT
>CAYJJB010000049.1:7346-14326 GCA_964370405.1 uncultured Eubacteriales bacterium
AGGGTACAAAAATTGATTACCCTGTAATGCAAACAAAATCATCGCCTGATTATTATCTTACAAAAAATTTCTACAAAGAATATGATGACAACGGAGTGCCATATATTGACGAAGCTTGCACTTTAAATGAGTCAAACAACCTCTTGCTTCACGGACATAATATGATTTCAGGTGCAATGTTTGGTGAATTAGACAGGTTTATTGATGAAGAGTTTTATAAAGAGCATAAATATATACAATTTGATACTATTGATGCTTTTTCTACATATGAAATTATCTCTGTATTTAAAACAGTAGATACCCCAAATAGTGGGTTTCCATATTATCAGTATTTAAGTTTAAATACTGAGGAAGAGTTTAATGAGTATATTAATGGAATAAAAAATATTGAAGAGTATGACACAGGTGTAAGTGCCCAGTTTGGCGATAAATTAATCTCTTTGTCTACTTGTGAATATAGCTCAACAAACGGCAGACTAGTAGTTGTTGCAAAGCAAATTAGTACTAGCGAAACTATAGAAACAACATGAAAAGAGGGTAATAATGAAGAATAACCCCATGATAAATTATATTTTTAAATTAAAAGGTAATCCCAAAATTTGTATTTTAACAGAACCTTTGTGGTTTATTCCTTTTAGTTTATATGCTCCTTTTATAACAGTTTTTATGAATAGTTTAGGGGTAAATGACTTGCAAATTGGACTTATTACTACTATAGGAATGATTGTGCAGGTTTTTGCTTCGTTTTTTGGTGGTGTTTTTACCGATAAGTTTGGAAGGCGCATAACCACATTTATTGCAGACTTAATTTCTTGGTCAACGCCTTGCCTTGTATGGGCATTTGCGCAAAATTTTTGGTGGTTTTTAGCTGCTGCAATTTTAAACAGTGTGTGGCAGGTGTCAAACATAAGTTGGGGTGCTCTTTTAGTAGAAGACAGCGAACCTGATGATCTTGTATACGCCTATTCTTGGATAAATATAGCCTCTGTTTTATCAGTGTTTGTCGCACCTATTTCATTTTTACTTATGGATAATTTTGATACTGTCTTAATTGTGCGAGTTTTATATTTATTCTCCTTTGTTTCAATGACTATTAAGTTTTTACTTTTATTCATAAAAGGCAACGAAACAAAGCAAGGTTTAATTCGTATGCAGGAAACTAAGCATGTGCCTGTTATTAAGCTTATTGCAGGCTACAAAGAAGTATTTTTAAGCGTTGTAAAATCGCCGCACATGCGATTTGCACTTTTTGTAATGCTTGTAACAAATGTTACTAAATCTGCGACAGATTTATTTTATGGTCTTTATGTAACACAGGAATTAATGCTTCCAACAAGCTCACTTGCTATTTTTCAAATGATTACAGCAGCATCTATGCTGATAATCATGTTTACCATTCAAGGAAAGCTTAATAAAAAGGCGTATAGGCTAATAATGCCCATAGGATATGGACTTTTTATAATTAACAATTTACTACTGATATTGGCACCAGCAAATAAGCCAGAATTTATTGTGCTTTATGCCATTATAAGTGCTGTGTGCACAGCCTTTATCGCCCCACGAAAAGATTCTTTAAGTGCAAGGTTTGTTGATAAAAAAGAAAGAGCTCGAGTAAGTGCTATACTTTACATGCTGATGATAGGTATAACTTCACCTTTTGGAGTATTTATAGGGTGGCTATCTTCAATAAATAGAACCCTTCCTTTTATACTTAATATTGCTATATTTACAGTAGCATTCTTAGCTGTAATGTTCTCAAAGTCAGTTAAAGATTTAGATAAAAAACTTATACAAGATAATTAAATTTTAAGGAGATTAAAAAAATGGTAATTAAACAGAAAAAAAGAGGATTTATTTGCACAACTTCACATCCTTTAGGTTGTCAAAAAAATGTTCAAAATCAAATTGAATATGTAAAAAAAGAAGGCGAAATTGATAGTGCTAAAAAAGTTTTGGTGCTAGGATGTTCAACAGGCTATGGACTAGCTTCAAGAATTTCACTTGCCTTTGGTAGTGCCGCAATGACACTTGGAGTATCTTTTGAAAAAGAGCCTTCAGAAAAACGTACTGGAACAGCAGGTTGGTATAATAATAGAGCCTTTGAAATTGAAGCGCAAAAAGAAGGGCTTTATGCCAAAACAGTAAATGCCGATGCATTTTCAAAGAAAACAAGAGATGAAATTTCTGAAATTATTGCAAAAGACATGGGCAAAATTGACATGCTTGTGTACAGCCTTGCATCTCCTAAAAGAGTTACAGATGATGGAGAAAGCTTTAAATCAGTAATTAAACCAATAGGCGCAACTTTTAGCAATAAATCAATTGACCTTGATACAAATAAAATAGTAGACGCTAGTTTTGACCCTGCAAATGATGATGAAGTAATGGAAACTATAAAAGTAATGGGAGCAGAAGACTGGAAACTTTGGATTGATGAATTAAAGGAATAGGGTCTGTTAGCTGATAATTTTGTGACTATGGCATATTCTTATTTAGGACCTGAAGTTACTCACCCAATTTATTTAAACGGTACAATAGGGCAAGCTAAAAAACATCTTAAAGAAACTTCTGACTCGTTAAATGAAAGTCTTAACGACATAAATGGTAAAAGTTTTGTAGCTGTTAATAAAGCGCTTGTAACGCAAGCAAGCAGTGCGATACCAGTTGTTCCTCTATATATTTCAATACTTTACAAAGTTATGAAAGAAAAAGGACTGCATGAGCACTGTATTGAGCAAATGTACAGACTATTTAAAGGCTACGGTAAAAACGAAGTGGAAATTGATAATGACGGATATGTTAGAATGGATGACTGGGAAATGCGTGAAGATGTTCAAGCAGAAGTTATGAACGCATGGAATATAATAAACGATGACAACATAGCAGAACTTACAGATTTAAAAGGATTCCATGGTGATTTTGACGGACTATTTGGATTTGGAATTGATGAAGTAGATTACGAAAGCGATATTTCTACTACTTTATAATAAAATTATACAATTTTTTAAGTTTTAATTGACAATAAAAACTTTGCGTGATATCATTTTTATGTAATAATTATATAATAAAAGGGAGATTTACTATGAAAGAAATTAAAATTGGTACTTGTGTGCCTGGTAGATTTAGTTTAGACTGGGCGCCACATCTTGTAAATGCAGGATTTGAAGCAATTTCACCAAACTTCCATATGGAACTTGGCGGAATAGATTTAGCAGAATATGCTAAAAAAATGAATGATATCGTAGGCGATAAAGCTATAATACCTACTTTTGGACTTTTCTGTAACCCACTACAAAATGAAAGCCACTTAGCAGAGCTTAAATCAGTTATAGACTCAGCTCACTTATTTGGCACAGATAAAGTTTGTACTTTTGCAGGTGCTATTGAAGGCGAGTCAGTTGAAGCTGCTATGCCAAGATTTAAAGAAGTATTCGGCGAACTTACAAAATATGCTGCTGATAAAGGCGTTACAATTTTATTTGAAAACTGCCCAATGAACGGCACATGGAATAAAGCTACTTGCAACATCGCATTTAACCCAAAAGCATGGGAAATGATGTTTAATGAAGTTCCTGCTGAAAACATGGGCCTAGAGTGGGAACCAGCTCACCAAATGGGACAACTTATCGATCCTATACCAAATCTTAAAGAGTGGATACATAAAATCAAACACGTACACGGTAAAGATGCTACAATAGAGTGGGATCAAATTAAAAAATTCGGTATCGTAGGACACAAAAACTTTGTTCACATGAGAACACCTGGTTTTGGTGATACTGATTGGAGAGAAGTATTCTTTACTCTATATCAAAACGGTTACGAAGGAACAGTTTGTGTTGAGGGTTATCATGATCCTATATACGGCAGAGATTGGGAGATGACAGGTCAACTTCATGCTCTTGAGTATCTAAAATGGGCAAGAGGCGGAAACCACACACCAAACCCATGGCCAAAAGTAGAAATGGGCCCACCACCTGAGAAAAAAGACGAAAATAAATAATTTTCTAAATTTAATGCGGATAACTAAGCATTTACTTAGTTATCCGCTTTTCTTTATCGTCATGTCTTTTTTATAAAAATACGAAGTATTTCACAATCATTATCAAATTTAAATTAGATTTGTAAAAAACTGTTGACAAATGACTTTAATTAGCGTATAATCTCTTGAGATAAGCACAAATAAATGAGGAGGCTTCACCATCTAAATGAAAAATTTTGACGGGTGATGTCTTTTTTTGGGATTTTGAGTGTTAAAACACTTGAAATTATGATATAATCAAGCTAGTATAACTGTGCTTTGAGTGTTAAATTAATGAGAAATGGAGAATGTATTAATGAGTAAGGCGTATTTAGTTTTGGAAAACGGAAAAGTCTTTAGTGGTGAGTCATTTGGTGCAAGTGGCGAAATTACTGCTGAAGTTGTTTTTACAACAGGAATGACAGGATACCTCGAAACGCTTACAGATAAAAGCTATTTCGGGCAAATCGTTGTTCAAACATTTCCTCTTATTGGAAATTATGGCGTTATTCCCGCTGATTTTGAGGGCGATGTTATCGGTCCATGTGCATATATTGTAAAAGAATGGTGTCAAGTTCCCTCCAATTTTAGATGTGATGGGGACTTAGACACCTTTTTTAAAGAAAGAGGCGTTATTGGTCTTTCTGGAATAGACACAAGAACACTTACAAAAATTATCCGTGAAAGCGGAGTAATGAACGGCGCTATAGTAACTGACCCTAAAAATGCCGATTTTGATAAAATTAGAAATTATAAAGTTCAAAAAGCAGTTGAAAGTGTTTCTGTTAAAGAATTTGAAGAAAAAATAGATGATACTAAAACAAAAAAAGTAGCACTTATGGATTTTGGTTATAAAATGAATATCTATAGAGAGCTTGAAAACAGGGGCGCAAATGTTGTTGTTTGCCCACATAGTACTACAGCAGAAGAGATTAAGGCTATGAATGTAGATGGAATAATGCTTTCAAACGGTCCTGGTGACCCTGCTGAAAATGTTGAGGTAATAAATAATCTTAAAGAGATAATGGCTTTAAATATTCCAACTTTTGGAATTTGCCTTGGCCACCAACTTTTAGCACTTGCAAATGGATTTAAGACAACTAAGCTTAAATATGGCCACAGAGGTGCTAATCAGCCTGTTAAAAATACAGAAACTGGCAGGGTGTATATTTCAAGCCAAAACCATGGCTATGCAGTTATGTCAGATACAATTGATGAGAAAATTGCAAGTGAGCTGTTTATTAATGTTAATGACAAAACTTGCGAGGGTGTAAGATACAAAAACTTCCCAGCATTTACTTGTCAGTTCCACCCAGAGGCAAGCTCTGGTCCTATGGACACAGCATTTTTATTTGACGAATTCTTTAAATTAATGGAGGGTTAATTATGCCACTAAATAAAGACATTAAAAAGGTACTTGTTATAGGTTCAGGACCTATAGTTATAGGTCAAGCGGCAGAGTTTGACTATGCAGGAACACAGGCTTGTCGTGCACTAAAAGACGACGGAATAGAGATAGTTTTAGTAAACTCTAACCCTGCTACAATAATGACAGATAATGCAATGGCTGATAAAATTTATATAGAGCCACTTAACATTGAAACAATTAAAAGAATCATAAAAAAAGAAAAGCCAGACAGCATACTTTCAGGCTTTGGTGGACAAACAGGTCTTACTTTATCTATGCAACTTGCAAAAGAAGGTTTTTTAGAGAAAAACGGAGTAAAACTTTTAGGTGCATCACCTGAAACTATTGATAAGGCAGAAGATAGACAAATCTTTAAAGATACAATGGAGAGCATTGGAGAACCTTGTATTCCATCAAAAGTTGTTACAAATGTAGAAGATGCGGCTGAGTTTGCAAAAGTGATAGAATATCCTGTAATTATAAGACCTGCATTTACTCTAGGTGGTTCAGGTGGCGGTATTGTTGATACTGAGGAAGAATTATTTGAAGTAGCTGCAAATGGACTTGCACTTTCGCCAATAACTCAAATTCTTGTAGAAAAAAGCATTGCTGGCTGGAAAGAAATTGAGTTTGAAGTAATAAGAGATGGTGCGCACAACACTATTACAATATGCTCTATGGAAAACTTTGACCCAGTAGGCGTACACACAGGCGACAGCATAGTTATAGCACCTGCTGTAACTTTATCAGATAAAGAATACCAAATGCTAAGAACAGCTGCTATTAATATTATAGAAGCTTTAGGCGTTGAGGGTGGTTGTAACTGCCAATTTGCACTGCACCCAACATCATTTGAATATGCTGTTATTGAAGTTAACCCACGTGTGTCACGCTCATCAGCACTTGCATCAAAAGCTACAGGTTATCCTATTGCAAAAGTTGCGACTAAAATTGCGATAGGCTACACACTTGATGAAATAATAAATGCAGTTACAGGTAAAACTTATGCAGCGTTTGAACCAGCTCTTGACTATGTTGCGGTTAAATTCCCAAAATGGCCTTTTGATAAATTTGTATATGCAAAAAGAAATTTAGGTACACAAATGAAAGCAACTGGCGAAGTTATGTCAATAGCAGATACATTTGAAATGGCACTAATGAAAGCAGTAAGAGGTGCAGAAATTTCACTTGATACGCTAGATTTACCAGCGTTTCACTCAAAAGAAGACAGCGAGCTTTGGCAAATACTAAAAGATGCAACAGACCAAAGACTTTTTGCAATAGTAGAACTTCTAAAAAGAGGCGTTACTTCAAAAGAAATACATGATTTCACATGGATAGACATGTGGTTCTTGTCAAAAATAGAGAATATTTTAAACTATGAAAAAGCGATAGAAGACACAAAAATCGACTTTGATACCTATGTAAAAGGTAAAAAACTCGGATTTACGGATGAGGCGCTAAAACGTATTTCTAAAAATGATATTGAGCATAAAATCTCAGAAAACTTTAGAATGGTTGACACTTGTGCAGGTGAATTTAAAGCTGGTACAC
>CAYJJB010000050.1:0-6609 GCA_964370405.1 uncultured Eubacteriales bacterium
AAGTTTTATAGCCAAGTTTTCACCACAACTCTCAATTATTTGAACGCATAAAATGCGTTCACTACACGGAATGGCAAATTCATTAAATAACTAGAAATGATAATGAAAAATCCGCAGGATTTTCACCACAACTATCCACTCTCAACTAATAAAATGCGAAGCATTTTACGAAGTCATGTCGGAAATACTGTCGACAACTCTTTCCATTTTCTTTCTTAAAATAAACACACAATCAGATATTTTGCACTCGCCTTTTACCACATCTTCTGCAAAAATTCTGCAAGTGGGCGAGCCACACGCACCGCAGTCAAGCCCTGGTGTTTCTTTTTCTATTTCATCAATTTTAAGCATCATTTTCATGGCTTCAGTTATATTTTTTGACAAAGTTAAAACATCAGAAAACTCCAGTCCGCCTATCCACTCCATGCCCTGCGGCACTTCTTTTGAAAAATCTAAATGATTTTGTGATACAGGTAAATATTTTCTAAGTTTTTGTATTCTTGTTTTTGCAACATAAGGATTTTCAACGCACAAAACTCCACCGACACAGCCTGCATTACATGCATTAAGCTCAATAAAATCAAGTTCACCTATTCGCTCGTCTTCTATCTCCTCTAAAACCCTTATAACATTTTCTATGCCGTCTGCCGCTAAATATTTTTCTTTTAAAAGCGATGCTGCCTCGCCTCCGCTTGTCGCCCAACTAACACCAATTATGCCCGAATTTGCAAGTGCCTCAACAGATGTAAGCTTGTCCATTTTTCCAGAAAGTATAGGAAAAACTTCACTGACAGATAAGACTTCATCAACACTTGATTTTTCTAGGCTGATAGGTGCCTTTGTGTCTGTAACTTTTGCAGGACATGGACTTATAAAAAAGCAACCAATTTCTTCCGTTTTAAGGCCTGTTTCCTCCACAGCTCTTCTTTTTGCAAGTGCCGCTGCAAGCTCCATAGGTGCTTGAAGAGGTAAAACATGCGAGCATAAATCGGGAAACCTTACCCTAATGAGCCTTATAATCGCAGGACAAGCCGAGCTTATGACTGGCTTTGTTAGTTTTCCTTCTTTCATAAGTTTTCTTGTGGCTTCACTTATAAGCTCTGCCGCAACAGATACCTCAAAAACGCTATCAAATCCCATTTTTTTAAGACCTGTCAAAACGTAATCTATGTCGTCCAAATTATTAAACTGCCCATATAAAGAAGGCGCAGGTAAGGCAATTTTATATTTATATTTATCTAAAGTGTCTAAATGACTGTACTTTGTTTTCTTTGCATGATGAGGACAAATTCTTATACATTCACCGCAATCAATACAGCGCTCCGATATAATATGAGCCTTGCCGTTTCTAACACGTATAGCCTCAGTAGGGCAGCGTTTAATGCAGTTTGTACAGCCTACACACAGTTCTTCATCCAAAGTAACGGAATGATAAAACTTGTCCAATTTGCACACCACCTCTCTAAAAATTTATACATTAAAGCTGTTTACCATCTGCATATATTGTAAGTTTAACAGTAGTTCCAACACCCACTGTGGAGTCCACCGCCATTTGGTCGGAATATTTTTCCATATTTGGAAGACCCATTCCCGCACCAAAACCTAAAGAGCGGATATTGTCAGGAGCTGTGGAAAATCCTGCCTGCATAGCTTTTTTAACATCGGCAATACCGGGGCCTGTGTCCTTTAAAATTATCTCTACTTTGTCAGGGTCTATATCAACTATTGCCTCTCCTCCACCTGCGTGTATTACCATGTTAATTTCGCCTTCATACATAGAAATTGCAACACGTCTTATAGCGTCTGGCGCATAACCTATTTTTTTAAGTTTTCTTTTCACTTCACCAGAGGCTTCACCTGCACGAGTAAAATCATCTCCTGGTACTACATATTTAAGTTCCATCATACTCATTATAGATTGCAACCCCCTCTCAGCCCGTTATCATATAGCAAACCACAGGCTGTAAACATTCGGTAAGGAGAACATAGCAAAGTCATATTTCTTTCTTTTGCAAGGTTCATAATAGTTTCATCAACTCTTTTTCCTCTTACAAAAACTATGCAGTGCATATCCATCATTTCCGCTGTCCTTACTACTTGAGGATTTACAAGCCCTGTTAAAAGCACAGATTGATCTTTAACAAATGCCAAAACATCACTCATCATATCTGCTCCGCAGGCGGTAAGTACGTTTTCCTCCATATTTCCTTCAACTATAATTTCCGCTTTTAAAATTTCAGCTATTTCGGATACTTTCATAAGTATAGTTCCTTTCTTGTTTAAACTTTGTGTATATTTTATATTATACCATGTGGTTTTTAACATTTCAAACCTTATTGAAAAATTTTTATTGTCCTTTATGAGCGTACATATATTAAAAACTGTTTTTGCAAGTAAAACTGTTTGACATTGCAAATATCTATAAAAATTAATTCCAACAAGAAATAAACAAGCTTTTTTTGAAGCCTTGACATGTTTTAACTTGCATTTTTAAATATTTTATTGTATACTGTTAAAAAATAGTCAAACTATAAATTTTGGAGGTATTACTTTATGAATAGAGTGTATAATTTTTCCGCAGGACCATCAATGCTTCCCGAAAGCGTTTTAGAAACCGCAAAAGAACAAATGCTAAACTATAATGAGAGTGGGCAATCCGTAATGGAAATGTCGCACCGTTCTAAAGTGTATGACGATATAATTGTAAGCGCAAAAGCACTGCTTTGTGAGCTTATGAGTATACCTGATAATTATGAAGTGCTGTTTTTGCAAGGTGGCGCATCTTCACAGTTTACTATGCTTGCACAAAATCTAATGACAAAATCAGGAAAAGCAGACTACATATTAAGCGGTCAATTTTCCACAAAAGCATATGAAGAAGGCTGCCGCTATGGCGACTGCAAGGCAGTGGCAAGTTCAAAATCAGAAAATTTTTCAATGATACCAAAATGGGACGAAAATGAGTTTAGAGCAGATGCAGATTATCTTCACATTTGCCTAAACAATACAATTTTTGGAACGGCTTATTCTGATACTCCAAACACAAAAGACGTTCCACTTATAGCCGACATAAGCTCATGCATTTTAAGTGCACCGATTGATGTAAGTAAATTTGGCATGTTATATGCAGGCGCACAAAAAAACATGGGTCCCGCAGGACTTACTGTTGTAATCATAAGAAAAGATTTAATAGGAGAGCCTATGGAGGGCACTCCCACCATGTTTAGTTATAAAGTACACAGTAAAAATGACTCAATGTACAACACACCACCTACCTACTCAATTTACATGAGCAAACTTGTTTTAGAGTGGATAAAAAACGACATGGGCGGACTTTCTAAAATGGAAGAACACAACAAGAAAAAAGCTGCTATTTTATACGACTATCTCGACAGCTCTAAATTATTTAAAGCCTGTGCTCAAAAGGACAGCCGTTCTTTAATGAACGTCACCTTTGTGACAAGCAGCAAAGAGCTTGATGACAAATTTGTAAAAGAAGCTGTGGCAAAAGGATTTATTAATTTAAAAGGACACAGAAGTGTTGGCGGAATGAGAGCATCAATTTATAATGCGATGCCAATAGAAGGTGTTAAAAAACTTACCGAATTTATGGCTGAATTTGAAAAGGAGAATGGATAATGCATAAGATTAATTGTTTAAACAAAATAAGCCCTGTAGGTACAGAGCGTTTTGATGAAAATTATGAAATCGTTTCAGAAATAAATGATGCACAGGGTGTTTTGGTGCGTTCAGCTTCAATGCACGACACAACTTTTTCTGAAAATCTTTTGGCAATAGCAAGGGCAGGTGCAGGCGTTAATAATATTCCTATTGAGGACTGCTCATCTAAAGGCATTGTAGTATTTAACACACCTGGTGCTAATGCAAATGCTGTAAAAGAACTTGTAATTACCGCTTTATTTTTAACTTCAAGAAAAATCATTGAGTCAACTCAGTGGATTAAAAGCCTAAAAGGAAAAGGAGCAGAGGTTCCAAAGCTTGTCGAAAAAGGAAAGAGCGACTTTGCAGGACCTGAGGTTTTGGGCAAAAAACTTGGCGTAATAGGCCTTGGTGCGATAGGAATTTTGGTTGCAAACTCTGCACAAGACTTAGGAATGGAAGTTTATGGCTATGACCCATTTTTATCTGTAAAGTCAGCATGGGGTCTGTCAAATCAAATAATGAGAGCAAAATCTTTAGAAGATATTTTTAAAAACTGCGACTATATAACAATTCACGTACCTCTTGTCCCTGATACAAGAGATTTAATTAGTGAAAAAAGCATAGCACAAATGAAAGACGGCGCAAGAATACTAAACTTCTCAAGAGGCGAACTTGTAAATTCATGCGACATGATAAAAGCGCTTGAAAGCGGAAAAATATCTTCTTATGCAACCGACTTTCCAACTGATGAATTAATTGGTGTAGACGGAGTAATTGCAATACCACATCTTGGCGCCTCAACACCTGAGTCTGAGGACAACTGCGCTATGATGGCAGTAGACCAAATTAAAGATTATTTAGAAAACGGAAACATAAAAAATTCAGTTAATCTTCCTTCTTTATCTATGCCAGATTCACACTGTAACAGAGTCTGCATAATACACAAAAACATGCCAAACACCATAGCAGCGTTTACATCAGCCTGTGGCAGTTGTGGCGCAAATATTGAAAACATGACAAGCAAATCAAAAGGCGACATAGCCTACACCGTTTTAGACATAGACGGCACTCTAAGTAATGAGTGTATAGAAAACTTAAAACAAAGTGATGCGATAATAAGAATTAGGATTATTAGTAATTGAGAATTGAGGTGAAAAATGCGTAGCATTTTTCCACCACTCTTCACTTTTTCACTCTTCACTAAAAATGGCGGTTTATGACCGCCTTTTTTAACCGCCTTTTTTCCATTAAAATAAATTCGTCTTTTTTTTGAAAGGATTTCCTCTTTTAAATCGTATTAGTAGTGAAAGACTTAAGTTTCAAATAAAAAATGGAGGAAATTATCATGAAAAAAATTATCACTTTAGCACTGACAGCTGTATTTATTATGTCTATAGGTTCAACATCTGCATTTGCAATGGGCAAAGGACAAGGAGGAAATTCCAAAGACAGAGATGGGATTCCAAATTATTTAGGCACTACAGACGGAATAAACTTTGAAGACAATAACAGCGACGGTGTTTGCGACAATTTAGGAACTAACACAGGCGCAAACTTTGAAGACAGCAACAGCGACGGTGTTTGTGACAATTTAGAAGCTGACATCACTAACAACCAAGGTAGAGGTCAAGGTCAAGGTCAAACTCAAGGCCAAGGCAAAGGAAAAAACAGATAAACGAGGTATTTTATGAAAAGTGAGCAGGATTTAAATTTGGCTATAGAAAATTATGCAGATACTGTAAAGCGTATCTGCATGCTTTATCTTAAAAACACTGCCGATACCGAAGATATTTTTCAAAATGTCTTTTTAAAATATTACAATAATTCTGCTCATTTTAAAAATGAAGAGCATAAAAAAGCTTGGATAATAAGAGTTACCATAAACGAATGTAAGGATTTACTGAAAAGTTTTTTCAGGAAAAATACGGTTTGCGTGGACGAGATGTCAAATATTAAAACAGATGGTGGTTTAAACGAAAATGCCCATGTGCGCCAAGCCGTGTTAAATCTTCCCCAAAAATACAAATTACCTATTTATCTGCACTATTTTGAAGGATATTCAGCGGTGGAAATCGGTAAAATTTTAAATAAAAATACAAATACTATATACACTTTTCTTTCCCGTGGCAGACAAGCACTTAAATCATCTTTAGGAGGTAATGAGCATGAATGGTAAAATAAAAGTTGCTTTTTCAGAAATTCATGTTAATGAACACCTAAAAAAGCAAACTTATAATAATATAATACAAAATAGCAAAAGCAAAAAGAGAGTATCACCTGTATACAAATTAATTCCTATAATGGTAGCATCGCTCCTTTTTGTCTTCGGATATCTATATCTAACACCTATATCATTTATAAGCATAGACATTAACCCCTCTATCGAGCTATCTGTAAATACTTTTGGCAGAGTTATTTCTGCCAAGGCAAGTAATGAAGATGCAAAAAAAATTCTTAACTCGGTCAACTTAAATAACTTAAATTACATTGACGCCTTAGAAAAGCTTAATACCACGGAAAGTTTTAATGAATTAATAGACGCCTACACCGAAATAACAGTTATTTCAGAAAACAGTGATGAAATTATTTCAGATATTGAGCAGTGCAATTTTAACGATGAAAACACTTCTGTTCATTTGGCAAACATAAAACTTAAGGAAGAAGCTACAGAAAGCGGTATGTCATTTGGAAAATATCGTGCATACTTAGAGCTTTTAGAGGTAAATCAAGGCATAGAGATTAAGGACATTGAAAACCTGTCCATGCAAGCTATTAGAGAACTAATAGAAAACGGTGGAAACTTAGACACCGACCCAAATTCCACAGAAGAAAACAACACCCCCAATGGCGGCGGCCAAGGGAGCGAAAACGGAAGTCAAGACGGCAACGGCCAAGGGAGCGAAAACGGAAACCAAGACGGCAACGGTAAGGGAAATGGCAACAAAT
>CAYJJB010000050.1:6709-14062 GCA_964370405.1 uncultured Eubacteriales bacterium
CAAGGGAGCGAAAACGGAAACCAAGACGGCAACGGTAAGGGAAATGGCAACAAATAAAATCCCTCTTGATTTTCGCCTAAAATCTTAACTAAACAAACCAAAGGGCGGATATTACATCCACCTCATCGTGTCAAAAAAGTCTTACTTTTTTTGCACACGATGCCAGACTGTCCAAAAATCTGCAAGACAAGGAGCAAATTCTTGCAAATAACCGAATAATACGGGGGGTATATGAGGGCGATTTGCAAGGTTTTGCGACGCAGTAAGTAAAAAAAATGAACCAAGCTGGTTCATTTTTTTGCGTTTGTGGTTTTTTCGACAGTCTGAGGCGGATATTACATCCGCCCCGCTAAGTTAAATGCTTTTTTAAACTCATCTAGTACATCCTTGTACTGGGTGGGTTCTTTTTCCATGTTTTCAAACGCACATTCCATACTAAACGTATCATCATAAGAACTTTCTTTTATTGTGGCAAAAAGCTCTAAAAATTCTGGCATATCTAATATATCAGGATACACTCTACCAAGTGGTCTTGCAAAATGCACATGCCCTATTTGCTCGCCTCTTGTTTCAATAAGACTTAAATCTTCATTGCCAAGTGCAAAATGATAGTAGTCCATTATACTTTTTACATTTGGAAGTTTTAAATTTTTGCAAAGCCTGCTACTCTCTTCAAAACTTGATATGATATTTGTTTCTGCTATATTTAAATGCTCTACTAAAAGCATCATTTCATATTTTTCCATCTCTTTTGATATAAATTTTATGCAGTTACAAAGCTCACTCCACGCCACATCCTCAGGATATCCTGGCTCTATGTTTCTGGCACCACCACTTCCAAGCACCATTTTCTTTGCACCTAGCTCATACGCTCTTTTTACCGATGTTTTAACATACTCCATAAATTTTTCTTCGTCATACCTTTTGCCAGTAAGACGAATGTTTTCAGGAAAGAACACATTGCACGCAAGTATTGGCAGTGTAAAACTTTTGCTGTCTTTCAAAAGTTTATCAAATTCAGCATCACATAAATCCATAATGCCAACAACAGGTAATTCTAAATACTCAAATCCACAATTCTTAATAAAATTCATATGCGGAATAATGTATTTATCATTTTCTTTAACAAACTTTGTGCATATTCCAAATTTCATTTTTTATCACCTTACTTTTTGTAAAACTTTTCAATCTCTACCACATACATAGTGTGGTAATCTTCTTCGGGATACCATTTTTTCTTTGACTCTTCATTTATAAAACACTGTGGAAGCATGTCTTGAGCATATAACTTTTTGCAAATTAATACAAGTTCAGACTCTTCAAAATATGGTGTTTCATCAATTTTTTTCACGCTTAGTTTAGCTTTGTCAATTTTGTCTTCATCTCTACCTGACACTGTACCTAAGTACGTAAGCTCTTTTCTGTATTTTTCAGGCAAAACACAAAGCGATAAAGTATCACCGCTGTCCACAAATTCTTTAGTGTATCTTTGCGGTCTTATGAATATATAAGCTACTGGCTTATTCCACAAAACACCAACACCGCCCCATGAGGCTGTCATTGTATTTACCTTATCACCTTTTTGCGCCGTAATTAGCATCCATTTTTTACCTATTGTGTCAAAGGCATTAAATTCTAAGTCCTTAAAACTTGCTTCTTTAAATAGCATATACATTCTCCTATCTGTTGTTTATATAATATAAGTCTATTTTCACTCATTTTTTTATTAATGTCAACACATTTTTAATTGAAAAGTCAAACAAAATATGTTAAAATCAAAGCTGTAATTAAAATTTTATGGAACGGGGCAATTTAAGTTATGACTTATGATGTAGCAGTTATCGGCGCAGGTGTAATAGGCTGTGCAATCGCACGTGAACTCTCTGCATATAATGCAAGCGTTGCGCTAATTGAAAAAAGAGAAGACATATGTTGTGAAACCTCTAAAGCAAACTCAGCAATAGTTCATGCAGGATTTGATGCCAAAAACGGTACTTTAATGGCAAAAATGAACGTGCGTGGAAATGAAATGATGGATAAAATTGCAAAAGATTTAGACGTTGACTTTAAAAGAGTGGGCGCTTTTGTTTTGTGCTTTGATGAAAATGACAAAGATAAACTTGAGGCACTTTATCAAAGAGGTGTAAATAACGGAGTTAAAGGACTTTCTGTTTTAACACGAGAAGAAGCAATTCAAATTGAGCCAAACCTGTCTGATGATGTAGTAGCGGCACTTTATGCAAAAACATCAGGCATAATCTGTCCTTTTGAACTTACAGCAGGTTTTGCGGAAAATGCCGCACAAAACGGTGTGGAATTTTTCTTTAACAGCGGCGTAAAAATTATATTAAAACAAAATGATATTTATGAAATTATAACTGAGAGTGAGACTTTTTATGCAAAGTCTATCGTAAACTGCGCAGGAGTTTATGCAGACTTTATTCATAACATGATATGTTCTGATAAACTTGAAATCATTCCAAGACGTGGCGAGTATATTTTATGCGATAAAACAGCAGGAAATGCCGCAAGCCTTACCTTGTTCCAGCTTCCTACAATTTATGGAAAAGGCATCTTAGTCTCACCTACAGTCCACGGCAACTTACTTTTAGGCCCTACCGCAGAAGATATAGACGATAAAGAAGACATAAGCACGACAGCTGACGGACTTTCAACAATAATAAAAAAAGCTGCATTATCAGTTAAAAATCTGCCATCAAGACAGGCAATAACCTCTTTTACAGGACTTAGAGCACACACTAAAGAAGACGAATTTATTTTAAGAGAATCTGCTCCGCTATTTTTTGATGCGGCAGGAATAGAAAGCCCTGGTCTTTCAAGTGCTCCAGCAATAGGCGAATACATGGCACAAATGGTTGCCTCTTCACTATCACTTACTAAAAAAGAAAATTTTAACCCAATAAGAAAAGCTGTAATTAAAGCCGATAGTCTGCCTTTTGATGAAAGGGCTAAACTTATTAAAGAAGAACCTTCTTACGGAAAAATTATTTGCAGGTGTGAAATGATTAGCGAGGGCGAAATTGTGTCTGCAATAAACAGAGTGCCGGGTGCTACTACTTTAGACGGTGTTAAAAGACGTGTTAGAGCAGGGTCAGGACGATGTCAGGGAGGATTTTGCTCACCTAAAGTAATATCTATACTTGCAAGAGAGCTAAACCAAAGCCCAGAAGAAGTGAGAAAAAACAGCGATTTATCTTACCTTATTGCCCACAAAACCCAAAAAGGGGGTAACAATTAATGGAGAATTTAAAAACTAGTTATGATATTATTGTAGTCGGTGGCGGTCCTGCAGGACTTGCTGCTGCAATAGGCGCAAAAGAAAATGGCAGTGACGACATTTTACTGCTTGAGCGTGATGACATGCTTGGTGGAATACTTAACCAGTGCATACACAACGGTTTTGGCCTTCACACATTTAAAGAAGAGCTTACAGGTCCTGAATATGCTTATAGGTATGAAGAAAAATTAAAAAGTTTAGACATTCCGTATCTATTAAATACCATGGTAATAAACATTGCAAATGAAGATAATTTAAAATTTGTCACAATAATAAGTAAAACACACGGTCTTTTAAAAATTTCTGCAAAGGCTGTAATTTTAGCAATGGGTTGTAGAGAGAGAAGCCGTGGTGCTTTAAACATTCCAGGGTTTAGACCCTCAGGTGTATACTCCGCAGGTACTGCTCAAAGACTTGTAAACATGGAGGGCTTCATGCCGGGCAAAGAAGTGGTCATTTTGGGCTCGGGCGACATCGGTCTTATCATGGCTCGTCGCATGACCTTTGAGGGCGCAAAAGTTAAAGTAGTGGCAGAACTTCAACCGTATTCCGGCGGACTTAAAAGAAATATCGTACAGTGTTTAGACGACTATGGAATACCACTAAAACTTAGCCACACCGTAACTAAAATTCACGGAAAAGACAGAGTGGAAGGCGTCACAATTTCTAAAGTAGATGAAAATTTCATGCCCATAAAAGGCAGTGAAGAATTTTATTCTTGCGACACCTTACTTTTATCAGTAGGTCTTATTCCTGAGAATGAATTATCACAAGAACTAGGTGTAAAGCTAAATCCAATCACCTCAGGTCCTGAAGTTGGTGAGAATTTAGAAACAAATATAGATGGAGTGTTTGCCTGCGGCAACGTACTTCATGTACACGACTTAGTTGACTTTGTATCAGAAGAAGCGTATCAAGCAGGTAAAAACGCTGTGTCCTATATAAATAACACACAAACAAAAAGTGAGGCACACATAAATATTTTTGCAAAAGACGGCGTAAGGTACACTGTTCCACAAAGCATACTGCCAGAAAGAATGAATGACACCGTCACTGTAAGATTTAGAGTTGCAAATATTTATAAGAATAAGTATGTAAGTCTTTATATAAATAATGACAGAATAAGCAAAAAGAAAAAGCAAATTTTAGCTCCGGGTGAGATGGAGTCTGTTGTTATAAAAAAAGAAGACCTTATAAATAAAGATGTAAAGACTATTACAGTATGTCTTGAAGATTAAAATAAATGGAGTAAAATTATGGAAATAAAAAAACTAACTTGCATACAATGTCCCTTAGGCTGCGATTTAAGTGTCAGCATAGAAAATGGTCAAGTTGTATCCGTAAAAGGTCAGTCTTGCAGGCGTGGTGAAGTATATGCAAACAAAGAAATTACTGCACCTACAAGAACAGTGACAAGCACGGTAGCTCTTTTAGGCTCTGTTTTGCCTGTAATAGCAGTTAAGACAAAGACAGACATTCCAAAGGATAAAATTTTTGAGTGCATGAAAGTAATAAACGAAACTACAGCTACCGCACCTGTAAATGTTGGAGATGTGCTGGTTAAAAATATTTGCGACACAGGTGTAGACCTTGTTGCAACGGCTTGTGCAGAGGTAGTAAATTGAAATTATTAATGGACAAAAGACCTTTTTTATGGGATGATGAATACACTGTCACATATGAAAACCTAAAACCCATTTACAAAGTGGTGTCGAAAAGCTCTAAAAAGCAAAACGAAATAATACTTTTTAATATTAATGAGATGGAGCTTGGTAAAATTATAATGAAAAAACCACTTATAGGCTCGCCAAAATTTACAATAATTTTAGCAGAGCAAGAAGTGGGTAAAATAACAAAAGATTTTACTTTTACTGTTACAAGATGGGTTTTACATATGAGCAGATGGAGGGTATATGGCTCTATAATGTCATGGGAATTTGACATTATGGACGAGCACTCGCTTATAATGCACGCAGGAACAGATGGCACTGCACATGAGGGTGAAGACAAGTTTATGCTTGACATAAGTTATGACAACAACGAAATCCCCGCACTACTAACGGCCCTTGGAATGGAAGCGGCTAACAGCATGCTTAAGAGGAATAGAAAATAATAAAAAGGAACTGGAATATTTCCAGTTCCCTTTTTATTATTCGTTTGGTTGATTTTCAGTTGGAACTTCGCTTGTGTTTTGATTTGGAATTTCTGAAGTTTGATTTGCTGCTTCAGCCGCTTCAATTTCTTCAATTTTTTCTTTTCTTTCTCTATCTTCAATTACACCTTGAAGAATAATTTTTCTCATGCTACCTCTTACAACTATTAAGCTTACAGCAATAAATATTAAACCAAGTGCCCAAAAACCGCTTGATATCATGGTGTAAATCACAAATGGCTCATAAATTCCAACACCTATTGAAGGTGGAGCATATGTTAAAGCTGTGAAAACTCTAACGCCTTGGAACGCTGCTAAAATAAAGAAAGTTGCGATTGAAGTTTCTGTAACTCTACCCATTACAACACCTGTATAAAGTGTTCTTTTTATACTGCTTATTGATCTTCTTGTTGAGCCGTAAAATGTGCTTATTACAACAATCACTGCCAAAGCCACACCAAGCGCTATACAAGATGTAACAAGAGAATCTGTGTTGCCTGCAACAGCAAATTTTGCTATGTCGCCAAAAATTATACCAACAAGTCCGCAAATGTGAAGTAAAAATACCGCACTTGCTATTAAAAGACCCGCTTTTACCATAGATAAAGGCAACGTGTTAACTGTTTTTCTTGCAGATTTATAACATATATATTGTATAATTAAATTAACCGCAACCAGTAATCCTGCCAAAAGCATTACATATCCTGAGTACATAGAAACCATTTGTACTAGCTCACTATATGAAGCTAAATCTATAATTTCGCCAAGTCTAAATGCGCCACCTGTGTAGTCAGAAAAGAATTCTGTAGGTGCTAAAAGCGCTATAAGTGCATCTGCTACTACTGCAAATGCTATACAAATTCCTGCAAGTAACAGCCAAATACTGCCGCTTGCTTTTTTTACTGCCAATATTGTTTTATTCATCTTTTTTCTCCGTTATCCTCTATTTTATATTTTTTGCATTAATAAGTGCTACTCCAAATGCAGCAAACTCTATCACGAGTAATATGTTTAAAACTAAAGCCATATAGTCTATACCCATAAGTTGTGTCATAGGGTTTACAAACATCATTATAATTGACGCTATCGGTAAAATAGCTGCTATAAATAACATCGCAACAAGCATCATAGAAACGCTTCCATATGTACGGCCACCTGTTATTGCAATAGATTTAAATGCATTCATTGTTTTTAGTAAACCTACTGCTGCAAATATTACAAGCACGCCAAGTATTAAGCATACAAGTCCTGTTAAAATTATGACTACACTTGCAGATTCACCTTCAAAAATATTTTCTAAACCAGCAGCTGCAAATGCGCTGCCAAAAAATCCCATAAATGAGCCTATCATTGAAGAAGCCGCCATTAATATTATACCACACAGTATAAGCACAACTGCCATTGCAATTGACCATATCATTCCGCCGACTTTTATCATGGTAAGACCTGTTGTCTTAATTGGCGCTCCAGTTTTATCCATGCAAGTCATCACAAAAATTATAAGTCCAATCAAGACAAGAATTTGTGGTGTAAGTCCTATTAATCCGACTAAAACTGCCATTGGGTCAATTCCTGAGTTGCCAAGCATCATGTCAAGTTCTGATGCAGGTGTGAACAATGCAATAATTGCCATACCTGTTGTAATAACTAATGTTATAACTGCAGCAAGTGTTATAGGCGATGTTGCCGCCGCTCTTAATTTTGTAATAGCTTTTGTGTTCTGTGCCACAGGCATTTGTGGTGCATATCCATTTGCTGTGCCATAATTTGGCATAGGTGGTGGAGCAGCGTTATTGTATCCGCCATTGAAGTTTTGTGGTTGAACAGGCGGTGGTGCACTGTTATAATTTTGTCCTCCAAAATTTTGCGGTGGTGGAGGTGGTGTACTATTAAAGCTTTGTCC
>CAYJJB010000051.1:0-14024 GCA_964370405.1 uncultured Eubacteriales bacterium
TTCCATGCTCATCGCTTAAGCCCCTTGTCATTACTATTGCATTTAATGCACTAGGTATCATAACTGCCATACATGAAAGCACTGCAATTTCTTTAAATGAAATCGCTTTATGATATAGTATTCCACTAAAAAACACAAAAAAGTAATATAGACAGTAAAGCACATAATCTGAATGAATTATTACGCTAGTAAATGGAATAACTGCTGCTACTATAAGGCTTGGCACTACTAAAACTATATGCTTCTTAACTTCCAAAGCATTCACTATTTCATAAACGCAAAAAAATGAAATTGTTGCAACAGCAATGTTTAGCGCAAGAGGAAATGAGCTGTTAAAAATTACAACAGCTAAAAATAAAAGCCCTATAACAATTGACGACAAAATTCTTACTTTCATATATTACCTACTTATTAATAAATTTAAACTGCACCAAATCTTCTATCTCTTACTTTAAAGACATCTACCGCCTTATCAAAGTCAGCCTTAGTAAAATCTGGCCACAAAGTATCTTGAAAAACAAACTCTGCATAAGCACTTTGCCATAATAGAAAATTAGACAAACGCTGTTCACCACTTGGTCTTATTATTAAATCAGGGTCTGGTTGATTTTTTGTGTATAGATATTTTGAAACAAGTTCCTCATCAATATCTGCCTCATTAACTTCACCGCTTTTAACATCTATCGCAATTTGTTTTAGCGCACTTACTATTTCAGCTCTTGCGCCGTAGTTCATTGCAAGATTTAAAGTCATACCAGTCCTGTTTTTTGATACTTCAGTTACCTTTTCAATTAGCTTTTTTAGACTATTTGGAAATTTTGAAACATCGCCTATAAAATTCACTTTAATATTTTCATCTAAAAAGTCAGTTAGCGCCTCTTCAAGATAATCCTTAAACAAAAGCATTAAGGCGGAAACTTCCGCCTTTGGTCTATTCCAATTTTCTGTAGAAAAAGCATAAATTGTAAGATACTGTATACCTCTATCTGCTGCATACATAGTAATCTCTTTAAATTTTTTAGCGCCAGCCTTATGCCCCGCCGATCTTGATAGACCCTTTTGCTTTGCCCATCTTCCATTACCATCCATAATTATGGCAACATGTTTTGGCAATATACTCATAGATATGTATTCCTCCGATTAAATAGAAAGAATTTCTTTTTCTTTAGTTTGTAAGTGTCCATCTATGTCTTTTACAAATTTATCTGTAAGATCTTGTACTTTTTTCTCAGCAACTTTTAAATCATCTTCAGTAAGTTCTGCATTTTTCTTTTGTGCTTTTAATTTTTCAATTGCATCACGTCTTATAGAGCGCACTGCAACTTTAGAGTCCTCAGCCATTTTGTGAAGCTCTTTTACTATTTCTTTACGTCTATCTTCTGTAAGTTGAGGGAACATAAGTCTTATAATTTTTCCATCGCTTTGTGGGTTAATTCCTACGTCGGATGTTTGAATTGCTTTTTCAATTTGAGATACAACACTTGCATCCCAAGGTTGAATTGTTAAAACTCTTGCCTCTGTAACTGATACAGCTGCAAGTTGGTTTATAGGTGTTGGTGTTCCATAATAATCCACTTTAACTTTATCAAGAACAGACGGATTAGCCCTGCCAGCTCTTACCATTGCAAATTCGTGCTCTAAAGCTGCAATAGTTTTTGTCATTTTACTAGATGTTTTTTCTAAAATCTCTTTCATAATAAATATCTCCATTTCATTTAATTAATTATATTTTGTTATCAACTAATGTTCCTACATTTTCGCCGCACGCCGCTTTTACTATATTATCTGGATTTTCTATGCTAAACACATAAAACGGTATATTTCTATCCTTGCAAAAAGATGCTGCTGTCATGTCCATTACTTGTAAATTATTGCTCAAAACTTCCATATATGAAAGGTGCTCATATTTTTTTGTATCAGGATTTTTCTTAGGATCGCTATCATAAACCCCGTCTACCATAGTTGCTTTAAGTATTACATCAGCTTCAATTTCAGCTGCTCTAAGTGCGGCACCTGTATCAGTTGAGAAAAACGGATTGCCCGTACCACAACCCAAAACCACAACTCTACCTTTTTCAAGATGTCTTACAGCTTTATTTCTTATATAAGGCTCTGCAACCTCTTGCATTGTAATTGCAGTTTGCACACGTACATCAAGCCCTACTTGTTCTAAACCATCAGCAACGCCCAGTGCGTTTATTACAGTTGCAAGCATTCCCATGTGGTCAGCTCTTGTTCTGTCCATGCTTCCGCTGCTTCTTCCACGCCAAAAATTTCCGCCACCTACAACAATGGCAACCTCTGCACCTAAATCAATAAGTTTTTTAACTGGTTCGCACATTTTTACTACAATATCAAAATCAATTCCATGACCTATATTTCCCGCAAGTGACTCTCCGCTTAGCTTTAATAACACTCTCTTATATTTAAGTTGCATGTTAAGACCCTCATTTCTTTTATAATTAATTAGTATTCTACAATATCTTGACTAAAATGTAAAGTGCCTTTATGTATTATAGGCGATTTTTTATTTCTATTTGTAAATAAACTTTAAAGCTTTTATAATTTATTTATGTATTGAAAAAAATTAACTTTTATAGTAAAATAAGTAAAGTTACTACACAAGATAAATAGATTTGGAGCAAACAGATGGAAAACACTATAAATTCGTATGATATAGTATTTAAAATGGGCAAAATTTTGCTTGAAAGTGGTGCTGAAATAACAAGAGTTCATGAAACAATGGACAAAGCAGCACTTGCTTTACAAGTAGAAGATTTTAATTCATTTATAATTACAAACGCAATTTTAGCAAGTGGCGTTGAAAACGGAACGACACATAGTACCAAAATTAAATTTATTCCCTCTTATACCTTGCATCTTGCAAAAATCACTGCAATTAATCAGCTTTCAAGAGAAATTTCTAGTGGTGCATTAAGCAAAGAAGATGCGCTAAAAAAGTTGATTGAAATTGAAAACATGAAATTCACTTCTTATATATTTCAAATATTATCATGCGGCATTGCAAGTGCGTGTTTTTGTTATATTTTCGGTGGAAATTTGCTTGACAGTGCAAATGCTCTTTTAGGTGGTTTTTTCATTCAAAGTTTTTTATGCTTTACAGGAAAATTCAATATATCAAAATTCATCATAAACATAAGTGCCAGCATGATAGCCACTTTCTCTGCTGTAATACTTTTATTACTAGGGCTTGGAGATAACCTAGACCTTATAATCATCGGCTCTATAATTCGTCTTGTACCTGGCGTTGCACTTACTACTTCAATTAGAGATTTCTTTAATAGTGATTATCTAAGTGGTACAATTAGGCTTATTGATGCTATTATAACTGGTGGCTGCATTGCAATAGGCGTTGGTGTAATGATGAGTATATTTAATTTTTTACAATTTTGAGGTTAATATGAATTTAGAATTATTATTTGAATATTTTCGTGACAGCAGTCTGGCACTAATTGCAACATATTTTTTTACAATAATATTTCAGTGTCCGAAAAAAGATAGAGTTTTTGCAGGTTTTATAGGCGGATTTGGCTGGCTTATATATATGATATTTGTTGATTTTGGTGTAAGTGTAGTATTTTCTTCATTTTACGCAACAGTAGGCCTTACTTTATTATCACGATATTTTTCATATTTTAGAAAATCTCCTGTTACTGTTTTTTTAATTCCAGGCATTTTCCCACTAGTACCAGGTGCTGGAATTTACTCAGCAGGATATAACTTATTTATGAACAATACTAGCGAGGCATCGTTAATAGCAATGGAAACTGCTCAAATAGCCATTGCCATAGCACTTGGAATAGGTCTTGTGACTTCACTTCCGCAGATTATGTTCTCATTTAAAAAGCGCAGAAAAATATAAAAGAGGTATAAATTTTGAAAAAAATTATAACAATTACAAAAAACGATGCTGGACAACGTGTGGATAAGTTTTTAAGCAAATCTTTTTCAAACCTTCCTTCATCAGTAATGCATAAAGCAATACGAAAAAAAGACATTAAAATAAATAAAAAGCGTTGCGACGGCGCCACAAAGCTCTTAGAGGGTGATGAATTATACCTTTTTCTGCATGATGATTTTTTGCAAACAAAACCAAAAGAATATGACTTTTTAAAAGCGCCCAAAACTTTAGATATCGTCTATGAAGACGAAAATTTAATGCTACTTAATAAAAAACCTGGACTTATTGTTCACCCTGATGAAAATTATCATTTTGACTCCTTAATTTCACGAATACATCATTACTTATTTAAAAAAGGCGAATATAACCCAGATGACTCACTAAGCTTTGCACCTGCACTAATAAACCGAATAGACAGAAACACTGGTGGAATAGTTATGGCTGCAAAAAACGCTAAGACACTTCGCATAATGAATTATAAATTAAAACACCGAGAAATTAATAAATATTATCTTTGCATAGTATGCGGAAGACCTCAAAAAAATGAAGAGTACTTAGAAGATTATCTTCAAAAAAACGAAAAACAAAACAGAGTCTATATAACAAAAAAACAAGTGCCAAACTCTAAAATCATTAAAACTAAGTACAGTGTGATTAAAAAGGGTGATAAATTTTCTTTACTTGAGGTTGATTTACTTACAGGTAGAACTCATCAAATTAGGGCTCATATGGCATCTATTGGGCATGCACTTGCTGGAGATGGAAAATATGGAACAAATACTGTAAATAAAAAGATTAATTTTCCATATCAGGCCCTATACTCTTATAAACTAAAATTTGAGTTTGAAAGTGATGCAGAGGATTTAAACTACCTAAATCATAAGGAGTTTCAAGTTGATGATATATGGTTTTTAAAGGAATTTGATAGAATTAATAACTTGTAAATTTACCCGAAAAATATTATATAATTTTTTTAATAGGAGGAAACATTATGAATAGTTCTATGGGCAAAACTATGAATCCGTATTTCAAAGCGGTTTCAAAAAGTAAACGATCGGTTGGTGGCAAGGTTGTCACAAAAGCTGGTGTATGCGCAAAAATATTTTACTTTTTCATTGTAAACTTTGTTGGAGTAGGACTGTATTTTGCCGATATCATTCCAACACAGTATCTCATGTATGTTTCAATAGGTGGTTTTGTATTAATGCTTATTTCGTCTATAATTAGCGCTACAAACCCAAAAGCAACGCCCATTTTCGGCACGCTCTATTCGCTAGTTCAGGGTTTTATAATTTCTTGGGCGGCTTCTTATTATGCAACCGCCTATGATGGCATAGTTTTCATAGCTGCAATAATTACAGCAGTAGTTGTTTTTTCAATGCTGTTACTCTATACTTTTGGTGTAATTAAGGTAGGGCACAGATTTAGAAGTGTAGTAAGTTCTTTGTTTTTAGTAATAATATTTGTAAGTCTTATTACCATGGTAAGCTCTTTTTTCACTCCAACTTTAACTAATTTATTTTACGGAAATGGAATTACAGGAACAATTTATGCACTGGTATGTACTCTTGTTTTTGTCTTACACCTAGCAGTTGATTTTGACAATATTTCAAATGCCATAAATTATCGTTCAGAGAAAATTTATGAATGGTCACTTGCAATGGGCTTAGTTACAACAATACTAATGCTCTTCTTAAGAATACTCGAGCTTTTGTCAAGAAGCAGGAATAATTAATATAACAAAGGACAGCGGCAGTGCCGTTGTCCTTTATTTTGCGAAAACAATTATAATCAAAAAAATCCGTAGGATTTCCGCCACAACTCTTCACTTTTCACTTTGAACGCATACAATGCGTTCACTACAACTCTTAACTATTTAACATTTCCTGTGCCGCTAAAATTATACCTAAGTGTCCGCTGTCATAATTTATTCCGCCTTGAAGCCACACAGCATATGGCTCTCTAAGTGGGGCATCGGCAGAAAGCTCTATTGATGCGCCCATTGTAAATGCGCCTGCAGCCATTATTACATCTGAATCATAGCCTGGCATAGGAGCAGGTTCTGGACTTACAAAAGAATCCACAGGTGCGCCTTTTTGTATGCCTTTACAAAATGCAATAAGTGCTTCCTTTTTAACAAGTTTTATAGCCTGAATGATATCTCCTCTTTTTTCACCTACTTTAGGGCTTATTTCATATCCAAGCTTTGAAAATAAACTAGCGGCAAAAACTGCAGTCTTTAGTGCGGATCCCGTCACAGTTGGTGATACAAAGGTTCCCATAAATAGCTCCCTGTTATTTCCCAAGGTACATCCTACTTCTTTACCTGTACCCGGTGTAGTTAGCCTATATGAACACATTTCTATAAGCTCTTTTTTACCTGCAATATATCCACCTGTAGGTGCAATGCCTCCACCTGGATTTTTAATTAAAGAGCCTGCCATGATATCAGCTCCTACTTGTGTAGGTTCCAGTTTTTCAACATATTCACCATAACAGTTATCTACCATTATTATAGTATTAGGTGCAATTTCTCTTACAGTTTTAACAATTTTTTCTATATCTGAAATACACAAAGTTGGTCTTAAACTATAACCTCTTGAGCGCTGGATATACACCATTTTATATGTGTCATCTAGCGTATTTTTTATACCCTCATAATCAATACCACCATCTGGCAATAAGTCTACTTCTTCATATTTAATTCCAAAGTCAACTAAAGAGCCATCACATTTTTTGTGGTGACCTATAACGCCTAAAAGCGTGTCATACGGCTTTCCTGTTACACAAAGCATTTTGTCATTTGGACGAAGCATTCCAAAAAGCGCTACTGTCAAAGTGTGGGTTCCACTCACAAAATTATGCCTTACTAATGCGTCCTCTGTGCCAAAAACATGGGCATATACTTCATCAAGCACATCTCTACCTCTGTCGCCATAACCATAGCCTGTAGTCCCTACAAAATGGTGCTCACTGACACCTGCATTTGAAAAAGCAGCCTGCATTTTTTGTTGATTATATCTTGTAATCTCTTGAATGTTTTCAAACTCTACTTTACATTCTTCTTCCGCTTTTTTAGCAAGCTTTAAAAGTTTTTCGTCTATATTAAAAAATGGATACACTTATACTTCTCCTTTTAACGCTATATTAGTAAATTCTATAAGCATTTTATATGTGCTTTCAATGTCGTCTGTATTTGTAAAGCTAATTGGTGCGTGAATATATCTACATGGCACAGCAAGCGTAACAGCTCTAGCGCCTTTTCCATTTCTATGCATCATATAGCAGTCATTAGCTCCAGCTTTTGAGGTTCTAACCTGTGCTTTTATATTCTTGTCTTTTGAAATTTCAAATATCTTTTTAAAATATGCTCTGTCATAAATCGTGCCTTGGTCCATCATTGAAACCGATACACCATCTCCCATTTTGGTAACTGCCTTAGCGCCTTTTAAGTCCATTACATCTGCAGCTATTGTACCCTCTACCGCTATACATATATCAGGATTTACCACGTATGCTGCAGTTTTAGCACCTACAAATCCTGCTTCTTCTGAGACTGTAAAAGCAAATGTCATATCCCATGAAAGATCTGATTTTATCATTTCGATAAGTAGTAAACAACCTACCCTATCATCAAGCGCTTTTGCTTTTATAAGATTTCCATTTTTCTCAAAAAACGGTTCAAAGTTTACATAATCTCCTAAGCTCACATGTTCCTCTGCCTCTTCTTTTGACACTGCTCCAATATCTATTTTAAGCTTATTTATAGGAATAATCTTCCCTGCGTCCTCTGCACTTTGAAGATGTATAGGTTTTGATGAAAACACACCTCTTGTCTTACCATTTACATAAACAGTTTTTCCAACAAGCAGCTTACTGTCAACCCCAAGAGATAAAACACCAATATAACCATCGCTATCTATCTCATTTACCATAAAGCCAACCTCATCCATATGAGCGGTAAGTAAAATTTTCTTCTCTGGTGTCTTTTTACCTTTTTTAGTTGCAATTATATTTCCAAGTGGCGTAATTTCAATACTTTCTACATGTTCTTTTATTTCCTTTAAAATTATCTCTCGTACCTCGTCTTCGTTTCCTGAAATTCCAACGGCAAGGCAAAGTTTTTTTAGTAGTTTATAATCCATTACTGCACCTCTAATATGTAGCAAGCAATAAGTTTTGCCACATTTTCTATATCTTTTAAATCACAAATTTCAGCAGGCGAGTGCATATTTCTTTGTGGTATTGAAATAAGCGATGTCGGCACGCCCTCTTTATTTAACATTATTTCATCACAGTTTGTACCAGTATTTCTGCCCATAACTTCCACTTGATATGGAATGTCATATTTTTTTGCAACTTCAATCATTTTATTGCTCATAGTCTTGTCAAGATTTGCAGAAAAACCTATCATCGGCCCCTTTGAGAGTTCACCAAGTCCACTGGTTTCCACACCCGGTTGTTTTGCAAAACTTACATCTACACCTATTGCAGTGCTTGGTGACACTCTATATGTCATAATTTGCGCACCTGTGCCCCCTGTTTCTTCTTTTGTTGTGCAAACTATATGTACTCCACAATTTAGCTTTTCATTTTTTAATAGCTGTGCTGCCCTTATAATACTTGCACATCCTGCCCTGTCGTCAAGTGCAGTGCCCGATACTCTGTCATTTAACAGTTCTCCTATTTCACAGCACAAAACCACTCTATCGCCAAGGCTTACATTTTTCTCTACTTCTTTATGGCTTAAACCTAAATCAACGTAAAACTCTTCTATTTTTTCAAGTTTTTTGTCCTCACCTGAAATGTGAGGTGGCAGACAAGATATTACACCTGTCATTACTTTTTTTCCATATACTAAAACTTTGCTTCCAGGCATAGTAGCTCTTGTAATTCCACCAACACCCATAAGTTTTAAAAAACCATTATCATCTATTTCTGATACCGCCATAGCAATTTGGTCTATATGAGCATCAAGCATAATTTGCATTTTTGCATCTTTATCTCCTAAAAACGCATGAACTCCACACATTGTATCAACTTCTACAAAATCACAAAACTCAAGTTCTTTTCTTGCAACTTCTAAAGCTTCATCCTCATGCCCTGGTGTTCCATAAGCACTGCAAAGTTTAAATACTAAATCTTTAATTTCTTTCATTTTCCCTCATCCTTTAAAATATTAAAAAACCCCGCTTAATTTAAGCGAGGTTCAAAAACTTTTCTACAATTAAGCAACAAAGAACATAACAGCATTAATTACAATAACTGCAATGAAAAATCCTACTGCTATAACTTTTGTCCATCTAGCTAAGAAAGCATCAATTGAACGTGCTTTGTTTTTTGATAAGAATGTATCAGCACCACCCATAACTGCGCCTAGACGATGTTGATGTCCTTCTTGTAAAAGTACCACAGCTATGATAGCTATAGCAAAAACCAATAAAACAATTCCGAATACGATTTCTAAAATACCCATATATAACACCTCCATAATTTTTAACGTAAAATAACAAGTTATATGATACCATAGATGAATAAAATTTGCAAGAAAAAAATTAAAAACATTTGAATAAATATAATTTTTCTGTCTATAATAATATCAAGCAAATTATTCGAGCGTTTGTAGCCTGACTTTAAGATAATTCAATAGAATCATCAAAAGGCGGGTATGTGTAATTTGCCCGCCCTTGTTAATTTTTATCTTTAAAGGCTATAGACTAGCCCTTGATGAATCTTACCAAGGGCTTTTGCATGTCAAAAAATGATTTTTTGACATGCTGGCGGACTGTTCAAAAATCTGCAAGACAAGGAACAAGTGCCCTAAAATGAGCGAGTAATACGAGGGTATGTGAGGGAAATTTTAGGGTGCTTGTGACGCAGGAAGTAAAAAAATCAGCCCTGGCTGATTTTTTTTGCGGTTGCGGGTTTTAGGGCAGTCTGCGCCCTTGATGAATCTTATCAAGGGCTTTTGCATTTATAAAAGCGATTGTTGCTTAATTTGGTCGTCTTGAGGCATTGCACCTAGTGCTGGTATCTTCTTTTTATATCTTGAAGGGTTTTGCAGCATATCTTCCTCATATACACAGGCATTTACAAGCTTATGACCTTTCTTCATAGTCATAGCAGCAACACCTTGTGTATTTTTTGAAGTTTTTGACAAAATCAAACCTGTGTCAAACAAAAGCATCCTGCCAGAACTTGCTGTAAGCAAAACTTGCGTATCTTCTAAGAGATAAATTGCTGTTACAAGAGGAGATTTATCGCTATAAGCATTTAGTAGTTTTTTGCGATTTGTTTTTGTGGCATAGGACTGCATATCAACCTTAGCGCATTTTCCATTTTCAAAGAAAAATAACATAAAGCCATTGTACTCTTTTGTAACTGCCATATACATAGCAGTTTCTCCCTCGTCCATTTGCATTTTTGCCGGTACGAAATCACCCATTACAGATGTTTTAGTGTCGGAAAAATCTGCAGCCTTTGCTTTATAAACCTGAGATTTATCGGAAAAAAAGAGTAAATCTGTACTATTAGTACTTTCAATTTGTTGCACCACTTCGTCCTCTTCCTTAAGCTTTTGCTCTCCACTCATTCTAAGTGACTGTGGAGTAATTTTCTTGAAATATCCTTCTTTTGTAAAGAAAAGATTTACAGGATAGTCTGGAATTTGCTCTTCAAGTACTATTTCCTCTATTTCATCAGAGTAAATTATCATGCTTTTTCTGGGCTTTCCGTAAGTTTTAGATATATCGGTAAGCTCTTTTATTATGATATTTTTAATCTTTGTTTTAGAGTTTAAAATTCCTTCAAGCACTTCTATATCTTTTAAAAGTTCATCAACTTCGCTTACTCTTTTTAAAATATACTCACGGTTTAGATGACGAAGTTTAATTTCTGCTACATATTCAGCCTGAATTTCATCTATGCCAAAGCCTATCATAAGATTTGGAACAACTTCACTTTCCTCTTCGGTTTCTCTTACAATTTTAACAGCCTTGTCTATGTCTAAAAGTATTAATTTTAAACCCTTTAACAAATGCAGTTTATCTTTCTTCTTTGATAAGTCAAAGTAAGTTCTTCTTCTTACACACTCTATCCTAAAGGCTATCCACTCTTCTAAAAGCTCTTTAACACCCATTACTTTGGGCATTCCTGCTACAAGCACGTTAAAGTTGCAAGAAAAACTGTCCTCTAAACTTGTCATTTTATAAAGCCTTTGCATTAGATTGTCAGGGTCAACATTTCTTTTTAAATCTATAGTGATTTTTAGGCCCTCAAGTCCTGTTTCGTCCCTAATATCGGATATGTCTTTAAGTTTATTATTTTTAACTAAATCAACCACTTTTTCAACTATTGCCTCAACCGATGTCGTCGGTGGTATTTGCGTTACGTCTATGCAGTTTTCTGATTTATCATAAGTATATCTGCTTCTTACCTTAATTCCGCCACGACCGGTGGCAAAAATTTGGCGCATTGTATTTTCGTCAAATATTATTTGGCCACCACCTGGAAAGTCTGGCGCTTGAATAGTCGTCATTACATCATGTTCTGGGTCTTTCATTATAGCTATTGTGGTATCACAAATTTCCTGTAGGTTAAACGGACAAATTGAGCTTGCCATGCCTACGGCTATTCCTGTGTTTGCATTTATTAGCACTGACGGGAAACTTGCAGGTAATAAACTTGGCTCTTTCATGGTATTGTCATAGTTATCTACAAAGTCTACCGTATCTTTGTCTATATCCTTAAAAAGCTCCTTACAAAAGCTGTCAAGCTTTGCCTCTGTATATCTTGAAGCCGCACATGCCATATCCCTTGAGTAAAATTTACCAAAGTTACCTTTTGAGTCGACATATGGATATAAAAGCGCTTCATAGCCACGGCTAAGCCTTACCATTGTATCATAAATTGCACCGTCACCATGAGGGTTAAGTTTCATTGTTTGCCCCACTATATTGGCACTTTTTGTCCTTGTAGCGCCTAAAAGACCCATTTTATACATGGTGTATAAAAGCTTTCTATGCGAGGGTTTAAAGCCGTCTATCTCTGGAATAGCACGGGACATTATAACGCTCATCGCATATGGCATAAAATTATTTTTAAGCGTGTCATTTATATTTTCATTTAAAATTTCACCAGCATTGTTAATGACACCTTGCACCCTAGGTGCCTTGTCCTTAGAGGAATTTTTCCTAGCCATTGTTTCTCCTTTGTAATAAAATATGATACGCCAAAGGCGTGAACCTTAACTTTTTACTAAGCTCACGGGCGGCCGATGACCGCCCCTACAATAAAAATTGTGGTTTTGTAGGTTTACAATCAAAAAATCCGCAGGATTTTCACCACAACTCTCAATTCTCAACTATCAACTCCACGTGTTTTACACGTGGCTATTATGAAACATCTAAGTTATCTAAATATAAACTTCCGTTTTCTGCTATATAATCTTTTCTTCCTTGTAGATTATCGCCCAAAAGCAAGTCGAATGTATTTGCAGTTTCTATAACATCGCCTGCTGTAACTTTTATAAGCCTTCTTGTTTTTGGGTTCATAGTTGTAAGGTTCATCATTTCAGGCTCATTTTCACCAAGTCCTTTTGAGCGCTGAATAGTGTACTTTTCTTTTCCAATTTTTTCTATAAAATCTTCTTTTTCTTTTTCCGTATAGGCAAAATAGGTGTTGTTTTTTGAATTTATCTCATAAAGTGGAGATTCCGCAATAAACACCTTTCCCTCATCTATTAACGCAGGAGTTAGCCTGTAAATCATTGTAAGAAGCAGGGTTCTGATTTGAAAGCCGTCGTAATCTGCATCTGTACAAAGTATAACCTTGCTCCACCTTAGGCTGTCCATGTCAAAAGATGACAGGTTTTTATTTGATTTAGACTTTACTTGAACGCCACAGCCTAAAACTTTCATTAAATCTACTATAATATCGCTTTTAAATATCTTGTCGTAATTTGCCTTTAAGCAGTTGAGTATTTTACCTCTTATCGGCATAATTCCTTGAAAATCTGGGTTTCTTGCCTGTTTACAAGCACCTAGCGCCGAGTCACCCTCAACTATGAATATCTCACGCTCCTCAACTTTTTTAGAGCGACAGTCGACAAATTTTGCTACTCTTCCTGTGATATCCATTTTTCCAGTAAGCTTGGTTTTTATATTAATTCTTGTCTTTTCAGCATCTTCACGACTTCTTTTGTTTATTAAAACTTGCGAGGCAATTTTTTCGGCATCCATAGGATTTTCTAAGAAATACACCTCTAAATTATGCCTTAGCATCTCAACCATTGCTTCTTGTATACCTTTATTGTTTATCGCCTTTTTAGTTTGGTTTTCATAAGAAGTTTGGGTTGAAAACGAAGAAATTATGACGATTAGGCAGTCGTCAACATCTTGGTAATTTATCTTGTTTTCAGATTTTGTGTATTTATTATTTTGCTTTAAATAATTATCAATTTGATAAACAAAGGCATTTCTTACAGCCTTGTCGGGTGCACCGCCGTATTCAAGCCAGCTTGAGTTGTGGTAGTACTCTGTGGTGTTTACTTTATTTGAAAAAGACATTGCAACATTAATTTTCACATTATATAAATCCATATCCGCACGGTCTTTTACTTTTTTCTCACTACTCCAAAACTGCACAGGTATAATGCTGTCTTCTCCACAAAGCTCTTTTGCATGGTCTAAAATACCGTTTTTATAGCAAAAATCCGTGGTTTCAAATTTGTTTCCTACTTGATCTCTAAAATGAAAAATTACTCCATCATTTACAATAGCTTGTCTTTTTAATGTGTCTTTATAATAATCTATAGGTATCGCTATTTCTGTAAACACGTCCAAATCAGGCTTCCAACGTATTTTGGAGCCTGTATCTTTTTTATTATAGGGTTCTTTTTTCATCTCCCCTACTATTTCACCTTTTTCAAAATGCAAGGTATATCTATAACCGTCACGTCTTATATCGACATCCATATACTCTGAGGCATACTGTGTAGCGCAAAGACCTAAGCCGTTAAGTCCCAAAGAATATTCGTAGTTTTGACCCGAGTTATTATTATATTTACCACCTGCGTAAAGCTCGCAAAAAACAAGCTCCCAGT
>CAYJJB010000052.1:0-12976 GCA_964370405.1 uncultured Eubacteriales bacterium
CTCTTGCATCAAACGCATAAAATGCGTTCACTACATTCTTCGCTCTCAATTAATTAAAATTTTTTTCAAATAACAATTTATTATTTTAAAAAAATATGGTAGAATGTAGTGTAATGTATTTTTCTATAAACGATAGGTTTAAAAAAACGGAGGACTGTTATGGTTAAGAGAATTTTTGTTGAGAAAAGAAAAGGGTTTGACATTGAGGCAGGGCATGTAAAGCATGACCTTGTGGAGAACTTGGGATTTAAAAACATTGAGGAGTTAAGAATTTTAAACCGCTATGATGTAGAGGGTTTAAATGACGAAGAATTTGAAACGGCGGCTCACACAATTTTGTCAGAGTCTAATGTTGACACAGTTTATGATGAAAATTACACGGTGGATAGTCAATATCACGTGTTTGCAGTGGAATACTTACCCGGTCAGTACGACCAAAGGGCAGACTCGGCGGCGCAGTGTGTTCAGCTTTTGACACAGGGCGAAAAACCAAAGGTTAAAGCCGCAAGAGTTTACGCTATTAAGGCTGATTTAAGTGAAACAGACATGGAAAAAATTAAAAACTATGTCGTAAATCCAGTTGAAGCAAGACTTGCATCAAGTGAAAAGCCAGAGAGCCTTGACATGGAGCTTGAAGTGCCAGAAAATGTTGCACGAATAGTTGGCATGATAAATTGGAACGAAAAAGAAATGGAAGAATATTATTCCTCCATGGGCTTTGCTATGACTTTTTCAGACCTTTGTTTTGTAAGAGATTATTTTAAAAACGAAGAAAAAAGAGATCCAAGCCTTACAGAGCTTAAAGTTATAGACACTTATTGGAGCGACCACTGCCGCCACACAACATTTTTAACAAGTCTTGAGGAAATTGAGATTGAAAAAAGTGAACTTAATAAAGCGGTAGAAAAAACTCTTCAAAAATATTTTGATGTTAGAGAAGAACTTTACAAAGGTAAAGATAAAATAGTAAGTCTTATGGATATAGCCGTAATAGGTGCAAAATATTTAAGGGCAAAAGGCTTGGTGCCAGACCTTGACATAAGCGAAGAAATTAATGCATGTTCTATAGAAGTGCCTGTAACTATTGACGGCAAAACAGAGCAGTGGCTTGTGCAGTTTAAAAACGAAACTCACAACCACCCAACAGAAATTGAACCTTTCGGCGGTGCGGCAACTTGTCTAGGTGGTGCTATTCGTGACCCACTTTCAGGCAGAGCGTACGTATATCAAGCTATGAGGGTTACAGGAAGCGGCGACCCAACTCTTCCTTTTGAAAAAACCATGAAAGGAAAGCTTCCATCAAGAAAAATTACCACAGGAGCGGCTGCGGGCTATTCATCATACGGAAACCAAATTGGCCTTGCAACAGGACAGGTTACAGAGCTTTATGACCACGGTTATGCGGCAAAAAGAATGGAGATAGGTGCGGTAATTGGTGCATCTCCAAAGGCAAATGTTGTGCGTGAAGAACCACAAAAAGGCAATGTAATAGTGCTTTTAGGCGGAGCGACAGGCCGTGATGGCTGTGGCGGTGCAACAGGTTCATCAAAGGCACATACCCTAGACTCTATAGAGGTTTGCGGTGCCGAAGTGCAAAAAGGAAACCCTCCTACCGAGAGAAAAATTCAAAGACTATTTAGAAATCCAGAGCTTTCTACTTTAATAAAAAGATGTAACGACTTTGGTGCAGGCGGTGTTTGCGTCGCAATAGGCGAGCTTGCTCCTGGCCTTGTAATAGACCTTGATAAAGTGCCAAAAAAATATGAGGGACTAGACGGTACAGAGCTTGCAATTTCAGAATCGCAAGAGCGTATGGCAGTGGTTTTGGAAAAAGAAAATGTTGAAAAATTTATTACTCTTGCAAAAGAAGAAAACCTAGATGCCGTACAGGTTGCGGTTGTAACTGATGATAATCGTCTTACAATGAACTGGAGAGGCGACATGGTTGTAAGCCTTAGCAGAACTTTCCTTGATACTAACGGCGTTACACAAAAGGCAGATGCATATATCACATCACCAAAAGAAGGTAAAGATTATAGGGTAAAAGTGCCAAACGAACTTTTAAATATGACAGCCGATAAAGCATTCATGAAAAACCTTTCAAGGCTTGAGGTTTGTTCTCAAAAAGGACTGGTAGAGCGTTTTGATGCATCTATCGGTGCGGGAACTGTACTTATGCCTTTTGCAGGTAAATACCAGCTTTCACCAGAAGAAGCCATGGTTGCAAAAATTCCTCTACTAAAAGGACAAACAGACGATGCAACGGCAATGAGCTATGGTTATATTCCTAAAATAGCAAAATACAGCCCATATCACGGTGCGGCTTATGCAGTTGTTGAGAGCCTTTCAAAACTTGTCGCAGTGGGCGCAAATCCACTTAAAGCAAGACTTACTTTCCAAGAGTATTTTGAAAGACTTCATAAAGAACCCACACGTTGGGGCAAGCCTTTGGCAGCTCTTTTAGGCGCTTTAGAAGTACAACTTGGCATGGGACTACCATCAATAGGCGGTAAGGACTCTATGTCTGGCTCTTTTGAAGATTTAGACGTTCCACCAACACTTGTAAGCTTTGCAGTCACAATGACAAAGGCATCAAAAACCATGTCTTCATCAATTAAAAATGCAGGAACAAAGCTGTTTGTGCTTCCTATTAATGAGGATAAAGAAACAAATTTACCTGTATGGGAAGATTTAAAAGCTTATTATACAAGTGTTTTAGAGCTTATGGAAAAAGGCGAAATTTTATCTGTTGGAGTTATAAAAGAGGGCGGTGCAAGTGCAACTGCCGCTAAAATGGCATTTGGTAACGGACTTTCACTTAGTTTCTCTGATGTGTCAGATGAAATCATGTTTGCTCCAAAAGTTGGTACTCTTTTAGTAGAAGTAAAAGACGATACAGCGCTAAAAGCGACATTTAACGAAGCTGTTTTCCTAAGTGATGTAACAGATAAGGGATATTTTGAGATAAACGGTAGTAAAATAGATAATGAAGAAGTGCTAAAAGCGTATACAGGAAAGCTTGAAAGTGTGTTCCCAACATTTGAAAGCACTGTTGAAATCACAAAGGACATAGCTTTATCAAATGAAAAATACAGCAAAGCACCTGCAATTAAAACTTTAAAACCAAAGGTGTTTATACCTGTTTTCCCAGGAACTAACTGTGAAATTGACACTAAGAGAGCATTTGAAAAAGCTGGTGCCGAAACTGAAGTTTTCGTTTTAAGAAACTTAAATTCAAAAGATATAGAGTACAGCATTAAAGAGATGGAAAAAGCTATACGCTCTTCTCAAATTATAATGATACCGGGCGGTTTCTCAGGCGGTGACGAGCCAGAGGGTTCTGGTAAATTTATTGCAACAACATTTAGAAACCCACTTATCGCACAGGCAGTAACAGATTTACTTGATACAAGAGATGGTCTTATGATGGGTATTTGCAACGGTTTCCAAGCGCTTATAAAACTAGGTCTTGTAACTTACGGCAAAATTACAAACCAAAAAGAAAATGACCCTACGCTTACTTTTAATACTCTAGGTAGACATATTTCAAATATGGCATATACAAGAGTTACAAATACCAAGTCACCTTGGCTTAAAGGTGTAAATGCAGGAGATGTGTTCTCTATTCCTATGTCCCATGGCGAGGGCAGGTTTGTTGCAAATTCAGAAGAACTTGAAAAATTAATTCAAAACGGACAAATTGCTACTCAGTACACAGATCCAAACGGTACTGTTTCAGGTGATATTAGATTTAATCCAAACGGTTCAGTCTGCTCAATTGAGGGTATTACAAGCCCTGACGGACGTGTATTTGGTAAAATGGGTCACTCTGAGAGAATGGGAGTTGAGCTTTATAAAAATGTTCCTGGAAGTAAAGATCAACTACTGTTTGAAAGCGGTGTAAATTACTTTAAATAATTAGAAAGTGAAATTTTATTTATATGAATTTCTTGTATAAAAGAATTTGGGCTCAGGTGGATTTAGATGCACTAGAGCACAACTTCAATACAGTTAAACAAAACTCAAAATCTAAAATTTGCTGTGTAATTAAAGCTGACGCCTACGGCCATGGTGCCGTGGCGTTGGCTACGCTTTATCAAAAGCTCGGTGCAGATTTTTTAGGTGTGTCCAATGTTTTAGAAGCCTTACAGCTTAGAGAAAATGGTATAAATTTGCCCATACTTATTTTGGGTTTTTCTCCACCTGAAATGGCTAAAACTTTGGCAGAGCAAAATATTTCTCAGTGTATATATTCAAAAGAGCAGGCCAGTGAATATAGAGATGCCTTAAAAGGGAGCGATAAAAAACTAAAAGTACATATTAAAATAGACACGGGCATGAGCAGGCTTGGATTTTATTTTCATGATGAAGAAAGAGATTTAAGTGTTGTTGATGACATAAATTATGTAAAAACTTTAGACTGTTTTGACTGTGAGGGACTTTTTACTCATTTTGCAACTGCTGACAGTGGTGAAGACGGAAAGGTTTTTGTAAATAAGCAAGTAAAACTTTTTGAAAAAATAAAAACCCTGCTATCAGAGCAGGGAATAAATTTTGAAATTAATCATGTAGCAAACAGTGGTGCAATGCTTGATTATAAAGAGACGCATTTTGACATGGTTCGTGTGGGTATTGTGCTTTATGGACTTACGCCGTCGTCTAAAATAAAAAGCCCATTGCCGCTCAAACCTGCGCTTTCATTAAAAGCTATAGTGTCACATGTAAAGCCAATTCATAAAGGCGATACAGTGAGTTATGCAGGTGTTTACACGGCAGAGGGTGATGAATATATAGCTACAATTCCAGCAGGATATGCAGATGGCTATGGCATTATGCTTGGAAAAAATGGGGCACAGGTGCTAATTAATGGAAAAAGATATCCAATAGTTGGCAGGGTGTGTATGGATCAAATGATGGCGCTTGTTGACCAAAATATTAAAGCAGGTGACACGGTAACTCTTATGGGCAAAGACGGCAGTGAAGAAATTAGTGCCGAGGAACTTGCCGATATGCGAAACACAATAAACTACGAGATTATTTGCAATATTTCTGCAAGGGTTGGAAGAGTTTATGTTAAAGATAATAAAGTGGTAGAAAGCTTTTCTTATATTTACTAAATTTATTTTATAGCATAAACCACTCGGTCAAGTCCTGCGAGGTCTTTTAAAACATGTATGTCTTTATAGCCATAAGATTTTAAGATTTCACTTACGTCAAAGGCTTGTTCATCTCCAATTTCAAAGGATATAAGACCACCTTTTTTAAGGCAATCAGTCCAGTTTTTAATTATTGCTTTGTAAAAATAAAGACCGTCAGCACCTCCGTCAAGTGCGGTCATAGGCTCATTTTGAACTTCTTTTTGTAACGCACAAAGTTCACTGCTTTTTATATATGGAGGGTTAGACACAACAAAATCTAAATTATAATATTTACTTGCAAGGTTTTCGCTTAAAACGTCACCGTTTTTTGGGAAGACCTTTTTTGCGTCCAAATTTTTCACATTGTAAAGTAAAATATCGTAAGCTTTTTCATAAAGCTCTATTGCATCTATCACTGCATTTTTACAGTTGTGTGAAATTTCAAGCGCTATGGCACCTGTACCAGAGCATAAATCAACACCGACTATAGCAGCATCTTTAATATAATTTGTGGCACAGTCAACCAAAATAAGGCTGTCCTCTCTTGGAATTAAAACACCATCTGAAACTTTTAGGGTTAAATTGCCAAAATGCCAACTGCCAAGTATGTACTGCAAAGGTCTGCCGTCTTTTCTTTCTTTGACCGCTTTTAAAATTTCGTCACAGTCATAAAGCTCTTTTGTAGGATTTAGTATTATATCGCTCTGGCTTAAACCGTAAAAGTGCTCAATAAGAACAAGAGCTTCAAATTTTTCATCAGGAAGCTCTTTTAGTTCACATCTAATTAAATTATAAAGATTTTTTAATGTATAAGTCATATTAAATCTTCACCATCTTCAGGAATTACATCAACCATAGCGGCAATTGCGGTTTCAATCATTTTATCTGTTGGTTCTTTTGTAGTTATTCTTTGCACCCACATTCCAGGTGCTGCTATCATTCTTGTGAAGAAGTTATTATATTTGCCACAAAGCTTTATAAGCTCATACCCTACACAAATGACAAGTGGAAGGCACAAAACTTTGGCAGCTGTTCTTAAGAAAACATTCTCAAAAGGAATGAAAAATCCGACAATTATGCCAAGTCCTATAAGGATAACAAGAAAGCTTGTTCCGCATCTTGGGTGAAAGCGCTTTTGCTTTCTTACATTTTCTACACTTAAATCAAGCTCTGCCTCATAGCAAAATATGGTTTTATGCTCGGCACCATGATACATAAAAAGCCTTTTAATATCGGGCATTAGCGATATTAAAAGCATGTAGGAAATTAGTATTACAACCCTTATAACTCCCTCAAATAAAGAGCGAAAAGGACTTAAGTTTTCGCCAGCTAAAAAAAGTATGCCGTTAAATGCAAGTGCTGGTAAAAAGAAAAACAGTAAAACAGATAGACCTACGCCCAAAATAGCGCCTACTGCGGTAACTATTTTAGTTATGCTATCTCCAAATTTTTTCTCAAGCCATTTTTCAAATTTTGAGCTTTCTTCTACTACATCTTCGTCTTCCATTGCCTTATCAGCAGATATTTCAAGGGCGTTCATTCCAATTTTCATGCTGTCTATCATGCTAAAAAGTCCTCTCAAAAAAGGTTTTCCAGCAATAGGGAATTTATCTTTAATTTTTTTTGCCTCTATTTCTTTAGTGCTAATCTCGCCTGTTTTGCTACAAAAGGCGGCAACGGTTTTTTTAGGACCTACCATCATTACCCCTTCTAAAAGGGCTTGACCGCCTATTGAGGTTATTTTTGACATCTGTTTATTTCCTTTCTAAACTTATAAATCGGTTTTTTCTGTAACCAGTTTAACCGTGTCGCTTGATGCAAGAACTTCTGTTGCGTTAAATATTTCAGGATTTTCTTGCAAATTTTTAATTGTAGGTATTTTTATTCTTACTACAGTGCCTCGACCTTGAATACTTTGTATATCAAGCGTACCTGAGTGAAGCATTACTATTTCGTCGGCAACTGCAAGGCCTATGCCAGAGCCACGTATTACTTGATTTGCCTTATAAAATTTTTCTTTTACATGGGGCAGGTGTGATTTTGGTATGCCACAACCTGTGTCGCCTACAACTATATTTATATGCCCATCTTCTTCAAATGCAGAAATTTTTATTGTTCCGCCGGGGCTTGTATATTTTAGTGCATTATCAATAATATTTACAAAAACTTGCCTTAACCTATTAATGTCTGCCATTACAGGAGAAAGCATTGGGCTTTCTTCATAAATTAACTTCTTATTTTCATTTCTAGCCCTATCAGTGAACATAAAAACAGCTTCATCAAGCTCTGATAAAATATCAGATTTATTCATCATTAAGGACATGCGCCCACTTTGTATTCTCGAAAAGTCTAAAAGCTCTTCAACTATTCCTGAAAGCCTTTCCGACTCTTTAATAATTATATTCATGCCTTTTTCAAAAGTGTCGGTGTCGCCACGGGTTTCTTGCATGGTTTCAGCCCAACCTTTAATTGAGGTAAGAGGTGTTCTAAGTTCATGTGAAACAGAGGAAATAAAGTCATTTTTAACTCTTTCGCTATTTCCAAGCTCCTGTGCCATTTCGTTTATTGTGTCAATAAGTTGTCCAATTTCGTCGTTTTTGCGCTTAGTAATACGTGCGTCAAAATCACCTTTTGCAATTTCCTTTGCTGTAAGATTCAGCTCTTTTATTGGTGTTACAATGGAGCGTATGAAGTAAAGACCTGAAAAAATTATGAACATTGTAATAAAGGCGCCAATTAAAATTAATAGAGAAACAGAGCTTGCAATTTGGGCATCGGCAAGCTCTAAAGACACGACGTATCTAATTGAACCTACAACACTCTGCGACGAATTTCTTACTACACGAGTTATTGCCATAACTTTTTCGCCCGTGTTAAGCTCTCCTATCCAAAATCCAAAGTTTGAATCAGACTGTAAAGCAGTTTCATAGTCTGGCATTTGCTGATTATTATTTGGATTAAAACCGGTTGAAGTTGTAAGCACTTCACCGTTTGAAGATACTGTCATAATTTCAAGCAGATTTTTGTCTGCAAAGTTTTCTATATAAGCTCTTGAAATAGTGTTAAATTCTGCAGAGTTTTTATATCCATCTGATGAGTAGAAAGTATTTAAAAGCTCATCACTTCTACCAATGAGTGACTGCTGTATGCCGTTGTATACATAGCTTTGAATTGAAAAGGAAAGAGTTACAATGAAGATAATCAGTATTGCAACCACAACAAATACACCCGTAAAAAGCCAACGGGTGGAAATGCTTCTGCGCTTTGCCGCCTTAACTTTTCTCAACTTTTATGCCTCCCAACGATACCCCATACCCCATACGGTTATAATATGTGTAGGATTTGAAGGTTCATCTTCAAGTTTCATTCTAATTCTGCGTACATTTACATCTACAATTTTTTCTTCACCTGCATAGCTTGCGCTCCACACATGTTTTAAAATATCGGTTCTGCTAAGAGGAAGACCAGCATGAGTGAAAAAATATTCAATAATTTGAAACTCAACCTGAGTAAGCTCTATTGGTTTATCACCTTTTGTAAAAGTGCGATTTCTTAGGTTTAAAGTAAACTCGCCAGATTTCATTTCCTCTTTAAAGCCAGATTGTCTATTTTCTGAAAGCTGTTCTACTCGCCTGTAAATTGCATCTACACGTGCAACAAGTTCTGAGGGTGAAAATGGCTTTGTCATATAATCATCAGCGCCCATCATAAGACCGCTTACTTTATCAATTTCTTGGGTTTTTGCAGTGAGCATAATTATACCGACATTTTCATTTTGATCTCTAATTTTGCGACAAACAGCAAGGCCGTCGTATTTTCCCGGTGTCATAATGTCTAAAACAATTACATCAAAATTTTTGCTATCTCTCTCATAAATTTCAAGTGCCTCGTCAGCAGTAGATGCTTCCACAACCTCATAAGCTGCACGCTTTAGGTTAATAACAACAAATTCTCTTATATTTTGTTCATCTTCGCAAACTAAAATTCTTCGCATATATTTCATTCCTTTCGACTTTCATCGGGTAATTTTTTTAAGAAACAAGCTTTAAGCTCAGCATTATATCCTCAACCATTGGATAAGTAGATTGAAGGTTTCCTACATATATCATATCATTTTCTGTTTCAAGCAAAATAGTATAATCACTTAAAAGTGTATCCTTATACTCTTCCCACTCATGTGTTGAAAAATAATCTATGGTGAAAATTGGAATAGCTCCATTTGAAAAATCAGAATAATAAAAATTTAACTTATGTGGGGTTTGGGTATCGTATGCGCACATGACTTCATATGGAAATTCTGATGGCACCGAAATATAATAAAATGCATCTAAATTTATTATTGTGCTCAAAACAGGTTCGCTTTGACGTGCTATATCATCATAAGATATCCAAGATACACTATAATTGTATGACTCTAAATTTTGTGATGTTTCATAATCAGACTGTATATCAGTAAGTGGAAACTCAATTAAAGTATCGTCATTAATATCTCTACATGCAAAAGGTAGAGTTGGAGGGCGTTGGAAAAAGTTTGCCTGTGGATATTTATCTAAAAGAGGGTTTTGCATGGTGTCTGTCGCATCATCTATTACAATAACTTGGGTTATCATGCTGTTATCAGCTTTAACACCGTCAATTACAAGGCCTTTAGTGTTATCATCATCTAAATTGCCAAAAAGTGTTTGACTGTATCTTGTTACAGAATTTGTAAGTTCTACAGAATAGGCTTGAACCAAAGTGTTGTCATTTAAAGTATAAAGCTTTCCAAGTGCTTCTTTGTTTTTTCCCTCTTCTTGCTGTGATGGTGTAAAAATTGTGGCAGAGAAAAGCTCATACACATTATCAGAATTAAAATCTGTAAGCGCAATTTCATTATAATTTTCAGACAAAGGATACTCAAGCACCTTTCCATCTAAAAAAGAGAATATAGAAAGAGTTGCAGTTAAACTTTGTGGTGAGCCCCAACCTACAATTATTTCTTCAACCGAGTCCCCGTTCATATCACCAAAATAAACTCGGTCTACTTGTGTTGCAAGGTTGTCCACACTAAAAATAATTTCCCAGTCATCCTCTTGCTTTACCATGAACTTAAGATTTATACCTCCGCTTGGATTTGCTGAAAATCCAACAGAGTATTTAAAAGGCGCATTTTCTTCATCTCGCACAATTATTGCAGAGCGATAATCGCCATTTTTTGGATATACAAAGGTAAGCGCACTGCCCTCTTGTTCCATCAGTGTATGTATTGCCTGATTGTCTTCATCAGATTTAGGCGGTGACATCAGCGCATTTGCATCTAGGTTTGTAAAAATTGTACAAGAGCTCAAAAAAGTGCACAAAAACACTGCAAGCAAGGTAAAAACAACTTTTTTCAAAGCACTACTCCTTTTAATAAAATATGCAAGATATATTTTTTAAATTATAACATAAAAATATAAAAAAATCATTAAAAAGTTTTTAATATATTTGAAAAATAAAAAATATGTGATATTATATTAATTAAGAGAATTAATTTTGAAACGGAGATAATTATGCCTAGGTTTTTTGAGAGCAAAATAGAGGGGGACATGCATTTTATTAGCGGAGAAAATGCAAAGCACATAACAAAGTCTTTGCGAATGAAGGTTGGCGAAAACCTTGTATTATGCGATGAAAACGCTGTTGAATATAGTTGTGTGATTAATAAAATAGAGGAGGCAGGGCTTTTTGTTGAGATAAACTCTAAAAAGCAAAGTGAAAATGAGTCAAGTTGTAAAATACGCCTTTACCAGTGTGTACCAAAAGGGGATAAACTGGATTATATAACTCAAAAAGCAACAGAACTTGGAGCAAGCGAAATAATACTTGTAAATTCAAAAAATTGTGTTGCAAAAATTGATGATAAAAAAGAAAAGAAGTTTTTAAGGCTTCAAAAAATAGCTTTGGAGGCGGCAAAGCAAAGTGGAAGAGCGGTAGTTTTAAAAATTGATACACTGCAAAGTTTTAATGAAGCGGTAAAAACTGCTAAGGGACTTAAACTGTTTTTTTACGAGCGAGAAGCCAGAGAGCTTAAAGGTATTTTAAATGGATATGAGGGTGAAATTTCTTTATTTATAGGCCCTGAAGGTGGTTTTTCGGAAAGTGAAGTCGAGCTTGCGGTAGAAAATGGCTGGCAAAGCATTAGCCTTGGAAAAAGAATTTTAAGAACCGAAACAGCAAGCCTTGCTGCAATTTCTATAATAGAGTATGAAACGGGGAATATGTAATGGGTAGGACTGTTTTAATAAGTGGAGCGTCAGGTGACATAGGAAAAGCGCTTGCTATAGAGGCTGCCAAAAGCAAAAGTATAGAAAAAATAGCACTGCACTATAATAATAATTTTCCAAATTATATAAATGAATTAAAAGAAAGCTCTAATAAGCAAATAATTGCATTTAAGGCGGATTTAAGCAAAGAAGAAAAAGTTTTGAAAATGTTTTTAGATATTGAAAACTCTTTGGATTTTGTGGATATACTTATAAATAACGCAGGTATGTCACAAATTAAACTTTTTGACCTAATTTCGGCAGAAGAATGGGAGAAAATGTTTTCAGTTAATTTAAAATCTGCTTTTATGTGTACAAAAAGAGCTGTGGGGCAAATGATAAGAAAAAAAGAGGGCTGTATTATAAATATTGCATCAATTTGGGGCATGGTAGGTGCCTCGTGTGAAGTGCATTACAGTGCATCAAAAGCAGGACTTATAAGCATGACACAGTCTTTATCCAAAGAACTAGCACCGTCAAATATAAGGGTAAACTGCATTTCTCCAGGTGCGATAGAGGGCAAGATGAATGAGCATTTATCAAAACAAGAAAAAGAGATGTTTTGTGAGGAAATTCCAATGGGACGCTTTGGAAAACCTTGTGAAGTGGCAAGTCTTGCAAGATATTTATGGGAAGAGGCAACATATATAACAGGTCAAAATATAGCGGTAAGCGGCGGAATATAATAAACTAAAGAGAAGGAGTATTTGGTATGATTATTAAAAAAGAAGCACCTCCAAAAAAGGAGAAAGAGCAAATTAAGAAAAAAACAAAGGAACTTCAAAAAGAACTTTACTTTATGCAGCAAGATTTGAAAAATGCAGGTGTACCAATAATAGTTGTAATAGAGGGTTTTGGTGCCTCTGGTAAGGGTGAAATTATTGCTGAAATTATATCAGAACTTGACCCAAGGCAGTATCAAGTTCAGGTTAAACCTGGTATTAAGGCAGAAGATAAACGATATCCTTTTATGAAGGCGTCATGGGACAAGCTTCCAAAAAAAGGCGACATATCAATACTTAATCACAGCTGGTACTATAAAGCTTTTTCACATGCTGCGGATAAGCCTGTAAAAAAATCTATATTAAGCCGAATTGTGAATTTTGAAAGAATGTTAATTGACGACGGATACCGAATAGTTAAAATATTTTTGGATATAGATAAAAAAGAGCAAAAATGTAGAATAGAGAGCCTTTTAAGCTCGGAATCAACAGCGTGGAGAGTGTCTGAGTCAGACATGGGATTTTATGAAAATTTTGATATAAAGCGTGAGCTGATGTGTGATTTAATGGAAAAAACAGCAACAAAAGCTTCACCTTGGTACGTTGTTGACGGCAGTGCAAAATGGGCATCAAGCTATAATGTGCTTGATGTTTTGGTGAAAACTATAAAATCAGCAATTAAAAAAGAAAAAATTGATATAGAGGAAAGAAAAAGGGAGTTTGAAAATATAACCACTAAAAAACTTAGTGAGATAGATTTAAATGTAAGCATAGATCCAAAAGATTATAAGTCAGAACTAAAAAATGAAAAAGAAGAACTAAAAAAAGAACA
>CAYJJB010000052.1:12986-13737 GCA_964370405.1 uncultured Eubacteriales bacterium
AAATGCCAAAATTACAGGTATACGCTTTTTGTATAAAATTCCGTGAAGTTTTATACAAAAAGCGTATACCTGTAATTTTGGCATTTGAGGGCTGGGACGCCGCAGGAAAGGGAGGCGCAATAAGAAGACTTTCGTGGGCGCTTGACCCTAGAGGGTTTGAGGTAATTCCGGTTGCTGCACCGACAAGCGAGGAAATTAACCGCCACTATTTATGGAGATTTTGGCAAAAGCTACCAAGAGATGGCCACGTTGCAATTTTTGACAGAACATGGTATGGCAGAGTAATGGTTGAAAGAGTAGAAGGATTTGCACCAGAAAACCGATGGAAAGAAGCATTTGACGAAATGAATGAGTTTGAGGCATCTTTGTCAAAATGGGGTGCCGTGGTGATTAAATTTTTTATTCATATAGATAAAGACGAACAGTTAAAAAGGTTTAAAGACAGGCAAGAAAACCCTGAAAAGCAATATAAAATTACCGATGAAGACTGGCGAAACCGTGAAAAATGGGACAGTTATGAAACAGCGATAGATGAAATGATAAAAAGAACCTCAACTAAAAACGCACCGTGGGTTATAGTTGAGGGAAATGATAAAAAATATGCAAGAATAAAAATAATTAAAACAGTTAGACTGGCGCTTGAACAGCATTTGAAAAGTTTTGAGTAAAAATAGGGGGTGTGGCAAATTTGCTACACCCCTTCAGACTGCCCTAAAACCCGCAAACGCAAAAAAATGAGCAGCATGGCTCA
>CAYJJB010000053.1:0-5606 GCA_964370405.1 uncultured Eubacteriales bacterium
CAAAAGTTAAAAACACAATAAAGAAGCCGAACCATTTCAAAAAAAACACGTAATTTATCAGCTTTCAGGCGGAGATATACATAATATACACGACCCTGTAGGCATGGCGGGTGTTGCTTTTGAAAAGAAAATTTTAAGCGATGACGAATTTATACATGCACTAAAAAATAGACTTGGAAAACGCATAGTAAATGGAAATGTAGAAAAATAAATCAAAAGGGGAAATTTTTATGGCGTATAAAAGTAGAGAACACGACAAATCAACTATCCATATTTTCGATTTAGAAACAGGCAAAGTAGAAGATGTTATAACATTTGACTATTTGGTTGAAGCCCCAAACTGGTCTATAGATGGCAAATACTTAATTTACAACAGCGCCGGCAAAATTTACAGCCTTGATATTGCCACAAAAGAAGTAAAACTTGTAGATACTGGCATTGCTGACAATAATATTAATGACCACGTATTGTCATCAGATGGAAAATATATTGCCACCTCTCATTTTACAAAAGAAGACAATCAAATAAGAATTTATATATGCCCATTTGAAGACCCATCACAAACAAGACTTGTAACACCAGAGCCTTGGAGTTTTCTTCACGGCTGGTCGCCTGACATGAGCACGCTTTGCTACTGTGCAAAAAGAGATGATAGGTTTAATATTTTTACAATTAAAGCAGACGGCAGTGAAGCAGAAGTGCGACTTACAGATATGCCTGCACAAGAGGACGGCCCTGAGTATTCTCCATGCGGAAAGTACATTTGGTTTAATTCAGATAGACACGGGCTGATGCAAGCCTTTAAAATGGATAGCGACGGACAAAATGTAACTCAAATGACTTTTGACGAAGATAGAAACACATGGTTTCCGCATGTGTCGCCTGATGGTGAGAAAGTTGTAGTTTTGTCGTATAAAAAAGGCGATTTGGAAACCCATCAGCATGAGCCACACAAAAATGTTGAACTGAGAATAATGCCTGCATCAGGTGGCATGCCTAAAACTGTTGTAAACCTATTTGGAGGTCAAGGCACTATAAATGTGAACAGTTGGTCCCCATGCAGTAAAAAATTCGCTTATGTAAGCTATGAGCAAACTCTTATTTAACAAGTGAATATAAAAACATACCGCCGCAAATGTTTTTTCATTTGCGGCGGTATTTTATATTTAGTTAATCACAACTATTTAATAGTTCTCTATATGTTGGTAGTGTCCAGTATTTTTTTGCTGTAAGTTCTTCTATTTTATCTACAGAAAGTCTTAACCTTGCCATACCTGTTACTAAGTTATCTTTACAGTATGTTGCAAGTTTTAATGTTTCTGTAAATGCTGTGCATTTGCAGCACATTGCTTCAAGTTCTGTCATATGCTCAAACGCTTGTGTTGTAAGTACTGCAAGGTTTTGCGCTGTAATTTTTTCAAAAGTGTCATCTATGCCGATTTTTTGCTTATCTTTTACAGTTCTTACAAGCTCTCCTTGATATGAAGAAGATGCAGGAAGTATTTCTTTTCTTACTATATCCACCATAGTAAGCGCTTCTATTTGTATGGTTTTTGCGTAGTTATCAAGCAAGATTTCACAGCGTGAGTTTATCTCATTTTTTGTCAAAACCCTGTGCTTTTCAAAGAGCTTAATATTTTTATCATCTATAAATTTAGGCACTGCATCAACTGTTGTTGCAAGGTTTAAAAGACCCCTCTTTGCCGCTTCGTCTACCCATTCACTTGTATAATTGTTGCCGTTAAATATTATTCTTTTGTGTTTTTTAAATGTTTCTTTAGTAAGTTTGTAAACGGCTTTATCAAAGTTTTGTGCCCCTTCAAGTATCTCAGAAAACTCAGCAAGCACATCTGCAACTATAGTGTTTAAAATGAAATTAGGGCCTGCTATTGAAAATGCTGAACCTGGCATTCTAAATTCAAATTTATTTCCTGTAAAGGCAAACGGAGATGTTCTGTTTCTATCGGTAGTGTCTTTTATAAAATTTGGTAAAACCGCCGCACCGCTTTCCATTACAAGTTCTTCTCTTGTGTCATACGGAGTTTTGTTTACTATAGACTCCACAATTTCCTCAAGGTCATCTCCCAAGAAAATAGAAATTATTGCAGGCGGTGCTTCACCAGCGCCTAACCTGTGGTCATTGCCTGCACTTGCAGCAGAAAGCCTTACAAGGTCTTGGTGCTCATCAACCGCTTTTACTACCGCTGCTAAAAACAATAAAAATCTTTTATTTTCTGACGGTGTGGTTCCCGGCTCAAGCAAATTCTCGCCTGTATCTGTAGAGAGTGACCAGTTATTGTGCTTGCCCGAGCCATTTACGCCTGCAAATGGTTTTTCGTGCAGTAAACATGCAAGCCCATGTCTGTCTGCAATTTTTTGCATTAGCTCCATTGTTATTTGGTTGTGGTCTGTCGCAATATTTGTTGTTGTGAATATTGGAGCAAGTTCGTGTTGGGCAGGTGCTGCCTCGTTGTGCTTTGTTTTTGCAAGCACTCCAAGCTTCCAAAGCTCTTCATCAAGCTCTCTCATAAAAGCCGCAACCCTAGGCTTTAGCATACCAAAATAATGGTCGTCCATCTCTTGCCCTTTGCTTGCTCTTGCACCAAACAAAGTTCTGCCTGTAACCATTAAGTCAGGACGTTTTTTATACATCTCTTTTGAAATTAAGAAATACTCTTGCTCAGGTCCCACTGTTGTAATTACTTTTTTAACGTCTTTGTCGCCAAACATCTTTACAATTTTTAAAGCCTGTACATTTATTGCGTCCATAGAGCGCAGTAGTGGTGTCTTTTTGTCAAGTGCTTCTCCGCTGTATGAGCAAAATGCGGTGGGTATGCACAAGGTTTCGTCTTTTATAAATGCAAAAGATGTGGTATCCCATATTGTATAACCTCTTGCTTCAAATGTCGCCCTTAATCCGCCTGATGGAAAACTTGAGGCATCTGGCTCGCCCTTCACAAGTTCTTTTCCAGAAAATTCCATTATTACTTTTGTAGGATCTATTGGAGAAATAAAGCTGTCGTGTTTTTCAGCCGTAATTCCTGTCATTGGTTGAAACCAGTGTGTAAAGTGCGTAACACCTTTTTCTATTGCCCAGTTTTTCATTGCATTTGCAACAATATTTGCAAGGCTAAGCTCTAATGGTGTTCTACCATCTATTGCTCGCTTTAGTTCTTTGTATGCATCTTTTGGAAGTCTTGCCTTCATACATTCGTCGTTAAAAACCATAGAAGAAAATAATTCAGGTACATTTTGTGTCATAATTAATACTCCATTTCATATAGTCATTCTAATGTAATAATACTATAAAAATTTAATTTATACAATGCTTACTTTGCCTTAGTTAAAATATATGTTGAAATGACAAGTTATTATGTTATAATGAGAATAATTTTAGGAGGGATTATATGAATATTGTAATTATAATTATTGTTTTTTTTGCTACACTTTTAACCATTTTCCTTGCTTGGCTTTACATGATGGCGCCAAGAATGAAAAACAGAGTTGATTTTAAAGAGTTTAAAAAATACTTTTATGCTCACCGTGGTTTTCACAAACAGGACAAATCTGTTCCTGAAAATTCTCTTGCCGCATTTAAAGCTGCTGTAGAAAATGGATATGGAATGGAGTTTGATATTCAGCTTACAAAAGATGAGCAAGTTGTTGTGCACCATGATCACAGCTTAAAGCGCATGTGTGGAGTAGACTTAAATGTGTCAGAGCTGACATATGAGGAAATTTTGCAGTATAATCTTTTAAACACCACAGAAAAAGTTCCTCTTTTATCTGAGCTTTTAGAAATTGTAGATGGAAAGACCCCGTTAATAGTTGAACTTAAAAGCCATACAGACACAAGAAGACTTTGCGAGCTTTGTGATGAAATGCTTAAAAATTATAAAGGCCTTTACTGCATAGAGTCCTTTGATGTGCGCACTGTAGAGTGGTTTAAAAACAACAGCCCAGAAACAGTTAGAGGACAGCTTATGACTAAAACTTCAAAAAACCCACCTGAGGGGGTCAGCAAGTTTTCTGCATTTTTGGCAGAAAATTTGTGCTCTAACTTTATGACAAGACCTGATTTTGAAGCTTATGACTATAAAAAAAGAAATAATCTTGCCCTAAGGCTTTGCAAAAAGCTCTTTAAAATTCAAGAGGTAAGCTGGACGGTAAGAGATAAAGCTACTAATGACAGTTTAACAAAAGATGGTTCCATTTGCATTTTCGAGTTTTTTATACCATAGTTACTTTTTGGTAACTATCATACGCAAAAGTGCGTACTTTACAAAACCGATATAAGGTGGTAAAATTTGATAAATTAAATTTTAGCTAAAGAGGAGAAATATTTATGAAAAAACTAGTTATTATGCTTATGGCTGCAATTTTACTCACCACTGGTCTTGCCGCCTGCTCAACTGCAGATTCAAATACATTAAAAGTCGGTATAGACTTAAAATTCCCTCCATTTTCTTATCTTGATGAAGATGGTAATCCAGCAGGATTTGAAGTTGACATAGCACATGCATTTGGTGAATTTATGGGTATGGAAGTTGAAATTGTAAACACTGACTTCGGTCTTTTAATACCTGCTCTTGAAACAGGCGATGTTGATATTTTAATTGCCGACATGGCAGAAACTGAGGAAAGAGCGCAAAAGGCAGACTTTTCTGACCCATACAGATACTCTTACACTCTAGCACTTGTAAATAAAGACTTTGCGAGTGAACACAATATTACAGACGATATGACAGAGGAAGATTTTTTTGCCATTGCCGATGCAAAATTTGTAGGTCTTTCAGGCACAAAGGGCGTTTATTACCCACAAAAATTTGGAATTGATGTTACAGAGGTAACAGAAATAGGCACAGGCCTAATTGAGGTATCAAACGGACTTTCTGATGTTCTTATCGCCTCAAACGAAGTGCATGGTTTCCATGCCGCAGACCCTGACAACACTATAGTTTACGGCGGAATTAAAGCACAAGATGCATCAAATTTTGCTGTAAAAAAAGGCAACACCGAACTTTTAGAAAAAGCTGATGAATTTATTAAGACAATGTACGAAGATGGCGGTTTTTACGATACAGTACGTGAAAAATATGACCCTATTATAGCAGACTTTTTACAAAATGATGAGCTAGGTCTTGACTATATTACACTGCCAAGCGGCAACTAAAATAATCAGAAAAGAGCACAAAAATGAAGAAAAAGCGCACACAAACACTTTCGTATACCATTGCAATACTAACATTTACTGCCATTATTGGCGCCGCCTTAGCTTTTACTATAGGTGCCCCACGTTATGACCTTATTCTTTCAAGTTGGGACGCACTTTTGCAAAGTTTTTTTGCAACTATTGTTATAAGCATAATCACTTTAATAGGCGCACTTTTATTTGGTTTTGTCTTATTTGTAATGTTGCGCTCAAAAATTGCTTTGATAAAAGCTTTTGCCGAGGTTTTTAACGAAATTATAATGGGCACGCCACTTTTAATTATGATATTTTTGGTGGTCTACCCACTTGGCATATTTATGGGCAGTCCTGACAAACTATTTCTTGGTGTGCTTGCCATGATTCTTTACAACAGCCCATATGTCGCAAATGCCTA
>CAYJJB010000053.1:5616-6714 GCA_964370405.1 uncultured Eubacteriales bacterium
GAAACAACTGCGGCTGTTGTTACAGACGATCAGTATGTCGTTATGGACTTGTATCAATTTAAATGGTATCAAAAATATATGTATGTAATTTTGCCGCAAATGGTAAAGCCTTTTATTCCCTCGCTTGTAAATAATTTATCAAGTGTAATTAAAGGCTCTGCTCTACTCAATATTATTTCTATTGGTGAAATAACTTATATAACTACTACTATTGCAAACAAAAATTATGCCGTAATAGAAGCATATTATGTGATGTGGCTTATGTATTTAATAGTGACAATTCCACTTTCGCTTTTAGCAAAATATATTGGAAAAAAGGTGAGCGCATGAACATAAGTGTTAAAAATTTGACTAAAATTTACGGTACGCAATCAGTACTTGACGATATAAGTATTGATATTCTTGATAAAAAATCTATAGGAATTATTGGAGAGTCCGGTTGTGGCAAGTCAACGCTACTGAGGCAACTTGCTGGCATTGAAACACCTGAAAGCGGAGAAATTTTTATTGACAATTTATCTCCAATTCATGACAAAAATACTTTTAGAGAAAATATAGGCGTTGTTTTTCAAAGGCATAACCTTTTTACTCATTTATCTATTAAAGAAAATATAACTCTTATTTTGCACAAAATAAAAAAGCAAAGTAAAAGTGATGCTAAAAAAACTGCTATGGCACTGCTTGATAGGCTTTATATTGCCGATCAAGCTGATAAAAAACCGCATGAAGTTTCAGGTGGACAAGCACAAAGAGCGTCAATTGCCAGAGCGCTTTCAACTGACCCAGATTTAATTTTTTTAGATGAACCCACCGCCGCACTTGATCCACTTTTAACTCAAGAGGTATTAAAAGCGGTGACGGACTTAAAAGACGATGGACGAAATTTTATTTTTGTTACTCACGAGATAGAGTTTTTAAAAGACTTTGCCGATTACGTCATATTTTTGAAAGAAGGCAAAATTTTAGAGCACGGCACACGAGAATGTTTGTCTAAACCAAAAACACAGGAACTTGCCAAATTTTTGCGGATGGAGTTTTCTGATTAAATTTATATAATAGTCTAAAAGCTCAGCTAACATGCTGAGCTTTCAGCGTGTC
>CAYJJB010000053.1:6814-13625 GCA_964370405.1 uncultured Eubacteriales bacterium
TAAATTTATATAATAGTCTAAAAGCTCAGCTAACATGCTGAGCTTTCAGCGTGTCAAAGAAGTCTAACTTTTTTGACACGCTGCCAGACTGTCCACAAATTCGCAAGACAAGGAACAAATTTTTTGCAAATGACCGAGTAATACGAGGGTATATGAGGGAAATTTGCAAGGGTTTGTGACGCAGTAAGCAGCTAAAATGAGCCAAGCTAGCTCATTTTTGTTGCTTTTGCGGGTTTTAGGGCAGTCTAAAAGCTCAGCTAACATGGCTGAGCTTTTTATTTTGAATAATTAAGCCAAAAACAAGCACAATACTTTTAAATACTTGTAAAATTGGAGAAAGTTATGAATAGACGAAGAAATGTAATTATTGTTGCGATACTTGGAATAGCTTTTATGTTATTTGTTTTTCTTGGCTTCCGTTCTTTTGAAGCTGGAAATTCGTATAATCAGGATTTACAGTACACCTACACCAAGGCTTTGGGGCAGTTTACTGAATACATTAGCCAAACAGTAACAGCGCTTGATAAGTCAAAATACTGCCAAACCATTTCAGGTCATTTAAGCATTGCAATGCAAATTATGCAGTCGGGAACAGCTGCCAAAGTAGCAATGTCTTACCTTCCGTTTAACGAAAACAGTTCGGAAACCATTGAAAGGCATATCTCCACCGCCTATGATTTTGCCTTGTATATGAGTGATAAAACTGGAAAGAATGAAGAAATTACACAAGCGGACAGAGATAATTATCAGACTCTTTATGATGGAATGGTAAAAATATTTGACGAATTTTCTAAAATTAGAAGCGAGATAGAGCTTGGAAATTATTCACTGGGTAAAACCGGTAGTATTTTGAGCAAAACTTTAAATTTGCCACAGGCACCACAGTTTGACGACAGCCTTGCTGAATTTTCAGAGCAAATATCGGACATGGCGGCAATTGAGTATGACGGTCCGTTTTCAAGCCACATAGAAAACCAAGTTCCACTTTATTTAGAGGGAAAACTGGAAATTACACAGGAAGAGGCAATTGAGCGTGCGGCAATTTTTTTAAACGTGGATGCTGATACATTGTCTTTTAGTAGAATGTCTGAGGGCAGTATTAGTGCATATGAAATTGTTGGAGAAGGCACCACTATTAGAATAACAAAACAAGGTGGCGAGGCTTTATACTACAAAAAAAACAACACAAGCACCACTGCAAATCACTCTTATGAGGGTGCACTTGATAAGGCAAAAACCATTTTAAGTGCTGTTGGATATGAAAATCTAGTGGAAACTTATTATGTTATAAATGATAATGTTTGTACAATTAATTTTGCTTCTGTTCAAGAAGACGTGATAATGTACTCTGACCTAATCACGGTAAGTGTTGAACTTGATAAGGGAGAAATGGTTGAGTTCTTTTCAGAGGGCTACCTTATGAATCACACACAGCGAGAAGTTTTAATACCCGAATTGGACGAAAACATTGCCTCACAAAATGTAAGTACCGACCTGCAAATAGAAAATATTGATGTCGCAATAATTCCAAATAACGGTGGAGGTGAAGTGCTTTGTTATGAGTTTAGCTGTATTGATGAAACAAACAGAACAGTTCTTGTATATATAAATGGGTCAAACGGGCTTGAAGAAAATATTTTTATAGTAAATCGTACAGAATTTGGAGTGTTAGTTGAATGATTTTACTTGAAATTCTCAAAAAATGATGATATAATTAACTCACAGAAAAGGAAAGGGGCGATAATATGCCACAGTTAAAAGGAACTAAAACCGAAAAAAACTTACTTGAAGCGTTTGCTGGTGAAAGCCAAGCAAGAAACAGATACACTTATTTTGCATCTAAAGCAAAAAAAGAGGGTTACCAACAAATAGCCGCAATATTTGAGGAAACCGCAGCAAACGAAAAAGAACATGCTGAAATTTGGTTTAAACTACTTTGCGGAGGTTCCATACCTTCAACAGCAGAAAACCTCAAATTTGCCGCTGCTGGCGAGAATGAAGAGTGGACACAAATGTATGCCCGCATGGCTAAAGAGGCAGAAGAAGAAGGCTTTAACGACATAGCAAGGCTTTTTGAAGGCGTGCTTGCCATAGAAAAAACTCATGAAGAAAGATATTTGAAGCTTTTAAGCAATATTGAAGATGGCTCTGTATTTAAAAAGAGTGAAAAAGCTGTGTGGATTTGCAGAAACTGCGGACATATACACGATGCCGAAAGCGCACCACTTGCCTGCCCTGTGTGTGCTCATCCTCAAGCGTATTTTGAACTAAGATTAGTAAATTATTAGTTTTTTCATTTAAACTTCCTTTAAAAAATGGGTTGTGACAATTTTAGTCACAACCCATTTTTTTATGTCAATATTATTTCGTCAACTTTTTCTACTGCAAGTGGTAAGTAAGAAATTACATCGTCCACCAAAAGTTCTACATATATTGTTTCTACTGATGTTAAAAACTCTGCTTTTTCATCTTCACTTAGGCTTGTATATGGTGATTTAAATTCAAGCACTATATTCATTGTTCGGCTATCTTCATTATTTAAAGTAGTCGCTTTAAGGCCAAAATCAGAATCTAGTGGCTCGTATGCATCTGTATATTTTCTAAGGTCATCACTTGAAAAAATTCTAAAACTAACATCCACTGCTTCGCCTGTCATATTTTTCACGGTAAAATGTATATTACATTTATTGCTTTCTTCGTCAATTGCATAAACACAGCTCACTATCTCCATGCCTTCTTGCAGTGAAGTTTGATTTCTACCACTGTTATATTTTTCTGAAAATTCATATACATCCTTGGAGAAAACGCCTAAATCTATATTAATATTTTGACAAGCTGTAAATAAAATTGCCATACATAATATAAGTGGTAAAATTAGTTTTTTCATAATACTGTAATACTCCTAAATTAAAATTCCATATTATTTTACCACATTTTAAGCCTATCATCAACAAAAATTTTCAAAATTTGACTTTTTGGCAAAAAATTAAAAATAATTCTATTGACGGACTTTTTTTTAAGGTGTATTATTAGGTTAAAATATTTCTTAAAGGAGCAATAAAATGAAAACTTTACCAGTTGCAGTTCAAGTATATTCTGTAAGAGATTATGCTGAAAAAGATTTTAAAGGCACTATGCAAAAAATTAAAGAAATGGGATACCAAGGTGTGGAGCTTGCCGGAATGTACGGTCTTGAGCCATGTTATATAAAAGAAGTTTTAAACGAGCTTGATTTAGTACCTGTTTCAGCGCACGTTCCTTTCTCAGAGCTTACTGCTGATTTAGAGGGCACAGTATTAAAATATAAAGAAATTGGTGTGGCTCACATAGCAATACCTTATCTTGACGAGGCAGACAGACCAGGTGGAGAGAACTTCATGGCTAATATGTCAAAAATTGAAGAGATTGGAAAATGTTGTAAAGAAAACGGTATCGTTTTACTTTATCATAACCATGACTTTGAATTTATTAAAATGGAAAACGGCGAGTATGGTCTTGATTATCTATATTCAAATATTCCATCTGATTTACTTCAAACAGAAATTGACACTTGCTGGGTAAACATTGCTGGTGAAAACCCTGCAGACTATGTGAAAAAATACACAGGCAAAGCACCAGTTGTTCATCTAAAAGATTTCTATAAAGAGGGCACACCTGCTAATATGTATGAGCTTATTGGAATAGAAAATGAAAAAAAAGAGCAAACAGGCAAATTTGAATTTAGACCTGTTGGAAGCGGAATGCAAGATTTCCCACCAATTTTAGAGGCTGCACTTGAGGCGGGTGCTAAATGGGTTGTTGTTGAGCAAGATTTCACATACGACACACCATCAATTGAAGCAATAAAAACAAGCCGTGAGTACCTTAAAGGTCTTGGTTGGTAAAATTAGTTAAATAGTGGCGGAAGCGGTATGTGCCGTTTCGCCACTTTATTTATAAAGGAGTTATATGACTTACGAAAGCGCACTTGAATACATTCACAAAAAACTTATATTTGGCTCTAAACCAGGACTTTCTCGCATAGAAAATTTTTTAGACATTTTGGGAAATCCTCAAGATAAATTAAAATTTATACACGTTGCAGGGACAAACGGAAAAGGCTCTGCCTGCACTTATATCTCCTCAATATTAAAAGAAAGTGGACTTAAGGTAGGTCTTTACACCTCGCCTTATGTGCTTGATTTTAGAGAGCGCATGCAAATTAATGGGGAAATGATATCAAAAAGCGAGCTTGTAGATTTGGTTGAGCAGACACAAGCTCATGAAAAAGAGTACGAGAGCGAAAACGAAGCAATTACTGAATTCGAGTACATCACAGCCCTTGCTTTTTTGTGGTTTCTAAAAAACAACTGCGATATTGTGGTGCTTGAAGTAGGGCTTGGCGGTAGATTTGATGCGACAAATGTTATAAGCAAAAAAGAACTTGCCGTATTAATGTCAATATCGCTTGACCACACACAAATTTTGGGCGAGAGTATTGAAGAAATTGCCAAAGAAAAATGTGGAATTATTAAAAACGTTAAAAAAGTAGTAACTTATCCACTGCAAGAGGAAAAGGCTCTTGATATTATAAAAGAGCAATGTAAATTAAACGGCGCTACTCTTTTGGTTCCAGCGTATAAAGACATAACAATAAATTCACAAGAGATGCTAGGCACAAATGCGCTAATTGAAAATATTAAACTGCGTGTACCACTGAGCGGACTGCACCAAGTGTATAATGCCCAAACAGCAATTTGTGCGGTAAAAGCCTTTGATGATGGTATAAAGGAATGTCATATAATAAGTGGAATAGAAAAGGCATTTATTCCTGCGAGAATGGAGTTTTTAAGGCAAAATCCGCCCATAATTTTAGACGGAAGCCACAACGACGGCGGCGCAAAAATTTTAGAAGACTTTATTAAAAAGCACAAAAAGCAAAATAAAATAACTGCTATAATGGGTATGATGAAAGACAAGGACAGTCTGTCTTTTCTAAAAAAAGTTGCCCCTTATTTTGATAAAATAATTGCAGTTACACCAAATAACCCTCGTGCACTAGATAAGGACGAGCTTTTAGAGCTTGCAAAAAAATTCACCACTGCCGTTTCTTCAAGCGACATGCAAAATGCCTGTAACATGGCATTAAACGATGACAGCGATATAATATTTATCTGTGGCTCGCTTTATCTTGCGGGTGAGATAAGGCAAATAATGCTAGATTTATTAAAAAACTAAATTTGCGTTTCAAATACCGACAAATTTTACACAAATAGTCCTGTAAAATATATATCTAAGGATATTAATTTTACAGGACTTTTTTATTTATAAAAATAAGGAGAGAGAAAAATGTCAGTAAAACTGGAATTTAAACAAGACGTACTTACGGCAAAATTTAGCGGTGATATAGACCACCATACGGCAGGTCCTATAAGGACAGGCCTTGATGAAAGCTTACAGTCGGTAAGACCTATGGTGCTAAAACTTGATTTTGAAAATGTAAATTTTATGGACAGTTCAGGTATAGGTCTTATTTTGGGCAGAATTAGGCTTATGAAGCATTGGGGTGGCAGAGTTATACTTTGCAATATTTCCGAAGACATAGCAAAAATGGCAAAAATTGCGGGAATATTTTCCTTTGCTGGTCAAGACAGGAGGGGGAGTGCATGAAATTACTGAACAAAGCAGAAATTGAATTTAGCGCAATATCACAAAATGAGTCTTTTGCACGAGGTGTTATAAGCTCTTTTTTACTTCCCATAGACCCCACCGTGTCAGATTTATCAGACATAAAAACCTCTGTTTCAGAAGCAGTTACAAATGCGATTATTCATGCATATAAAGAAAAAAGCGGAACTGTTAAACTCAGCTTGAAACTTTTTGATGATTACAAATTTGTTGTTAAAATTCGTGACAAGGGCTGTGGTATTGAAGACCTTGAAAAGGCAATGACACCACTTTATAGCACAGGTGGCGAAGAGCAAGCTGGTATAGGCTTTGCGGTAATGGAGAGCTTTTGCGACAAATTAAGGGTAAGTTCTACTCACGGCAAAGGGACCAGCATTACCCTTACCAAATTTCTTAAAATGAAATCATGAGCGATCAAGTTCAAATTAGCGTAGAAGAAAATATTGGCCTTGTACATTTGTGCATAAAACGCTTTTGCGGCAAAGGTGTTGATTATGACGATTTGTTCCAAATAGGCTGTGTGGGGCTTGTAAAGGCAACAAAAAATTTTGACAGTCAAAGAGGTCTTAAATTTTCTACGTACGCTGTGCCAGTGATACTTGGCGAAATTAAAGGATTTTTCAGGGCGGATGGAATAATTAAGGTTTCCAGAAGCATTAAAGACCTTTCACGAAAGGTTCAAAAGGAAACCGAAAAATACAATTTAGAGCATAAATCAAGCCCCACAATAAGCCATTTATCAAAAGTTTTAGGCGAGAGCGAAGAAAAAATTTCAGAGGCAATAAATTCTTCAAACATAGCGCTTTCTCTTACCTGTCCTGAGGAGGACGGCTGCCTTCAAGCGGATATACGAGAAGAAAGCGCAGAAGAATTTTTAACAGACAAGCTCTCACTTTTTCAAACCCTTGATAGTCTTGATGAATTTGACAAAAAGCTAATTTCGCTGCGCTATTTTAAAGACAAAACACAAAAAGAAACCGCAAAAGAGCTAGGTTGTTCTCAAGTGCAAGTAAGCAGACGTGAAAAAAAGGTGCTTATTTACATGCGAAGTAAGCTGGGTTAAAAAAAGAAATAACAGCCTAAGTTTATGTAAAAACAAAGGCTGTTATTTTTGTTATTTTATAGATAAAAGACAAACGCACTC